>CAYLSY010000339.1:0-2765 GCA_964386275.1 uncultured Hyphomicrobiales bacterium | reverse complement strand
TTCTTGCGGCTTTTTTGCTGCATCAACTATGTCTTCAGCAGCCGATTCGAAGGTGATAACCATCAAGTCTTCGCTTGAATGCAAGGCATGCAAAGATAAAATCGAAAACGGACTAAAGAAAATCAGCGGTATACTCGGAGTCGAAGCGACTGTTAGCGATAAAACAGTAAAAGTGAAATATAATCCCGATAAAATTACACCTGAAAAGATTCGACAAGAAATTGTAAAACTCGGTTATGATGCCGACGGCGAAAAAGCGCAGAAACCGCATAGCGATGCTAAACCCGAGCATAAATGCTCCGGCTCGGAAACAAATAAGTCTTGCCAACCGGGCGAAGCCAAAGGATGTTGCTCTAAAGGTAAGAAATGATTCCCGAGATTACTAAAAATCAAAAAGTCCGATTCAATATAGTATCGGACTTTTTTTTTTGAATTTTTGTCAAATAATTAATTTGGTAGGTTATACTTCTAAAAAATTTCCATAATATGTCATTAAAGGCTTTACATTGAATCCATCATTCAATCTGGTACAGATTCTGAAAGATTGTGGCAATCGCCAACTTATCGTGTAAATAATTACTAAGAAATTCTATTCTTCTTCTGTTTGACGTTTCTTGTATTCTTCGATCAACTTTTGTTGAACGTTTGGAGGAACAACCTGATATTCAGCGAATTCCTGTTTGTAAGTGGCTCTGCCAGCTGACATCGAGCGTAACGCGGTAGAGTATTTGTCCAACTCAGCTAACGGCATACGCGCTTTAATGATTTGATAGCGACCTTCGGTGTCGATGCCATGAATAATGCCTCGACGAGTCGGCAAATCGCTCATAACGTCGCCAACGCTATCTTCCGGCACTTTAATTTCGACGTTGTAGATAGGCTCGAGTATTTTGGGGTCAGCTTTGACGAAGTTTTCTTTAAAAGCCATCATACCGGCAGTTTTGAAAGCTGCTTCGTTCGAATCGACGGGGTGCATCTTGCCGTCGTAAATGGTAACGCGAATGTCGCGGACATAGCAGCCGGTCAATGGTCCGAACGTCATCTTGTCCATAACGCCTTTCAATATTGCGGGCAAGAAGCGCTGGTCAATCACGCCTCCGACGATTGAGTTGACGTATTCTAGCTTTCCGCCCCAATCTAAATCAATTAATTCTTTGCCACGGATTGGAATTCCTTCGGCGTATGCAAGCCCCTCGAACCAGGGTTCAATCATCATATGCACTTCGGCGAATTGACCGGCTCCGCCGGATTGCTTTTTATGGCGGTAGCTGCCTTTGACTTGCTTTTGAATTGTTTCGCGGTATGGAACACGAGGTTCGATAAAATCGGTTTCGACTTTGTAGCGATGCTCCAGACGCCATTTTGCGGCGCTAAGGTGTAGTTCGCCTTGTCCATGAAGTATGATTTGCCGTAATTCCTGCGAATGCTCAACTTTGAACGATGGGTCTTCGGCTTCGATTGCATGAAGTCCCATACCGACTTTTTCTTCTTCGCCCTTTGTTTTAGGAACAACAGCAGTACGAACAATTGGATTGGGGTATGAAAGGCGCGGAAACTCAAGTTCAAAGCCCTTTTCGTGCAATGTGTCGCTAATTCCGGTATTTTTGAGCTTCACCGTAGCGCCGATGTCGCCTGCGAGCAATTGAGTTACTTCAACGCGTTTTTTGCCATTCATTACAAATACTTGGTTGAAGCGCTCCGAGCTGTTTTTAGCTTCGTTGATTAAATCCGAGCCGGCGCCGACTGAACCGCTCATAAC
This sequence comes from uncultured Hyphomicrobiales bacterium, assembly GCA_964386275.1. Classification (GTDB taxonomy): domain Bacteria; phylum Bacteroidota; class Ignavibacteria; order Kapaibacteriales; family UBA2268; genus CAYLSY01. The sequence goes on along the minus strand of CAYLSY010000339.1, from coordinate 1,006 downwards.
GCGGAAGAAAGTCATATCGCCAAGGTGAGCTTCGCTTTGAAGTTTGTAAATAAATATTGAAGGTGGAGCTGTTAAAGCGATTTCCTGTCCTGATATTGCTTTGCGAAGTGGCATATCCTTGGGCGATGGCAGAACATTACATGTAAAATCTGCAATTTGGTCTGTGCCAATATTGTTTTTGCCGGAAGCGACAAAAATTGGAAATATTTGGCGGTTAATGATTGCGTTTCGCAAGCCGTTATTTATTTCCGAATCGTCGAGCGAGCCATTTTCGAAATATTTGTTCATCAACTCTTCGTCGGATTCGGCGATTGATTCTATAAGCTGGGTGCGGAGTTCTTCTGCTTTTGTTTTTTCAGAGTCCGGCAGAGGCTTTTCTTCGGGGGTGCCGCCGCCAGCGGGGTAGTGATACAATTTCATTTTGAGGACATCGACAATCGAATTGAAAGAGGCTCCGTTTGAAGTCGGATACTGAATAACAGAGGAGGAATGACCGAAACGATGTTTTATTTCCTCGACAGTTCTATCGAAATTAGCCTGGTCCATATCGCATTTGTTTATAACGAAAACTACCGGCACGCCGAATTTTTCGGCATACAACCAAGCGTTTTCCGAACCGACTTCGATACCGTTTTGAGCATTAATAAAAATCAAGGCATTGTCGACAACGCTTGTAGCGGCAATTACTTCGCCGACATAGTCGTTATAACCCGGCGTGTCGATTATATTGATTTTCAAATCCCTGAACTCCGTAAAAAGAGGCGTGGCAACGACTGAGCCGCCGCGTTCCTGTTCAATTTCATTATAATCAGACACCGAGCTTCTTTCTTCAACGCTGCCTCGGCGGTTAATCGAGCCCGTTTCGAGTAGAAATGATTCTGCAAATGTTGTTTTGCCGCTGCCGGCATGTCCGAACAGTCCTAAGTTTCGAATGTTTTGTGCCTCATAGACTTTCATTATGATTGACTCCGCTAAAGATAAATATATTATAAAAAATTCAAATCAA
>CAYLSY010000338.1:0-2802 GCA_964386275.1 uncultured Hyphomicrobiales bacterium | reverse complement strand
GTTAGTGGGATTTTCTAAAAAATACCTTTTTAAAAATCCTTCTTCCGCTCTTTTGCTGGATTTATTGCTGCGCTATAAACGGCTAAATTTCTTTTTGTTAATATTAAAGAAGTCTCAATAATTCAATCGTGAACTGTTGTAAAAGATTTCCTATTGAAAATATTATGAATCAATGGATAATATTATGAATGAAATAGACGTATTGGCATTTGGCGCTCATCCCGACGATATAGAACTAGGCTGCGGCGGGGCTATTGCAAAACTCGTCAGCGAAGGAAAAACGGTTGCAGCCGTTGATTTGACCGGCGGCGAACTCGGAACACGTGGCTCAAGCGAAATTCGCCTTGGCGAAGCCGAAGAAGCGGCTCGGAGATTGGGTTTAACAGCGCGTGTCAATCTTGGAATCGAAGACGGTGGCGTTGCTGTTACAAAAGATAATGAATTGAAGGTAATACGAATGCTCAGGCATTTCCGTCCTTCTATTGTGCTTATGCATCCGCCGTTTGAGCGGCATCCCGACCATGAAGCCGGACATCGGTTAATACGTTCGGCGATGTTCAAGAGCGGTTTGCGACGTATCGAAACGGAATTCGATGGCGAGCGTCAAGAGCCGTATCGAATACGAAAGATGTATTGTTATATGCAGGCTTATGATTTTCAGACAAAACCGGATTTTTACGTTGACATCAGCGGTTTCTTCGAAGCAAAACTGAATGCAGTGCAAGCCTATGTATCGCAAGTGTATGTAGAAGGCAAATCCAAAGTGAATGGGCCGGCGACAAGGCTTTCGCGACCTGAGTTCTTGGTTGAACTCGAAGCGCGAGCGCGTTATTTCGGCTCGTTATTAGGCGTTGAGCATGCGGAAGCATTTTTATCTGTCGAACCATTGTTATTAAATAGTCTTACTTCAATTATGTAAAAAAAATGAACACACCAACAAGCAAATTATATGCCTTAAGCATAAATCATAAAAATTCAACGGCTTCTGAACGCAGCCGCTGGCAAATCGGCTCAAAGGAAATCGCTCCGGCATTGGAATATTTATTTAACAAAGAAGGAGTTGGCGGAGTATTGGCGCTGATGACTTGCAATCGAGTGGAATATTACTTTTCGGCAAACGAATCCATATCTCCGATAGAATTATTAAGCGATTATTATACTAAATTTTTGAAAATTGACGCAAGCGAAACAAGAACAGTTTTCGAGCTTTTCGAAGATAAAGAGTCTGTTGAGCATCTGTTTAGAGTAATTTCAGGATTAGAATCGCTTGTTTTCGGCGAATTTCAAATTGTTGGCCAGGTAAAAGACGCCTACAGCCTTGCATGCGCCACAAAAACACTGGACAAAACTCTGCACAAGCTTTTTCATGCCGCTTTTCGCTGCGGCAAACTCATCCGCACTCAAACCACCGTTGGCGAAGGGAAACGCTCTGTTAGTGGCGCCGCTTCGAAGATTATTATTGATAATGTTGATTTAAATAGCAGAATTGCTCTTATCGGAGTGAATGAGAATACTCGTATAATGGCTACTGAACTAACGAAAGCCGGTTTTACAAATTTATTGTTTATAAACAGGACTCTGTTGAAAGCCGAGATGCTTGCGGCGGAATTCGGTGGCTCGGCTTTGCCGCTTACTGAGATTGAACTTGGACTTAGCGCTGTATCTGCTGTGTTTACAAGTACATCGGCTCAGAAGTATTTAATTGATTCGACGATTATCGCAAGTTTGAACGATAAAGGCGCGCTGCCGAGGATTTTTGTTGACATGGCAATTCCGAGCGATGTTGAAAGTTCAGCTTTACCAATGGATGCCAGTTATTTTAATCTCGATGGATTAAAGTCGTTCCTCGACAACGAGAGACTGCAAAACATGCAGGATTTGCCGAAAGCGGAAAAAATGATTGAGGACGAAGCAAGTATTTTCATGGCTTGGACGGAGTATGCTGGCAGCGAAATAATGGAGCCATATGCGGAAAAATTCGAAACTTTGAGGCTGCAATTACTCGATGAGCATGCGGCGGAGCTTTCACCAAATCAACTGAAGATAGCCGACCGCATCACCCGAAGTCTTGTTCACCGTCTGCAGTCCACATTTATTGGAATAATTAAAAGCAGGGAAAATTGAATTGAAAATACTCGGAATCGATCCCGGCTCGGTCGTTTGCGGCTGGGGAATAATCGAAAAAAGCAGCGGCGGCAAGCTCTTGCTTGTCGAATACGGCGTAATTAAAGCGAAAAAAATCACTGCTTACATGCCGGACAGGTTAAAGGAAATTTACATGCGTTTAGTCTCTGTAATTGAACGGTATCAGCTCGATAGCGCCGCATTCGAATCGATGTTTTTTGCAAAAAACGTTCAGTCGTTGATAAAACTCTCTCAAGCTCGTTCTGCCGCATTGCTTGCTGCGGCAATGCATGAAATTCCTGTTTTCGAATACTCGCAGCGTGAAATAAAGAAATCCGTTACCGGCAACGGAAACGCTTCGAAAACGCAAGTGCAGTTCATGGTTCGTTCGATATTGTCAATCGATGAAACCCCCGAATTATTCGATGCCACAGACGCCTTGGCTGCGGCAATATGCCATAGCGTACGCAGCAACTCGCCAGTATCTTCAGCAAAGACTTGGAAGGATTTTGTCGAGCAGAATCCCGAGAGAATCGTCTGATTTATTTTCATATCATAGAATTAATTTTATTCCTCATCAGTAATATATTTTTTTTTTCGCTATAAAGTTTTAAATTTGACTGCCGAAAAGTAAAAAAAAGGTATGTTTCACCACATAGGAAAAAATTAAAATACTTT
>CAYLSY010000337.1:0-2843 GCA_964386275.1 uncultured Hyphomicrobiales bacterium | reverse complement strand
TGCTTAAATTTTAAGTGGATTCTGCTTCTATCAGAAAATTTAAAGCCCCATAACTTCCAATTAAATGTCAGATTTGTATAAATCTCATTACGACAATCGTCTTCTTCGGGCAAATCACGGTAACGATAGAATAAACCCACTTTAAAAAAATCAAAAAGCTTGTAATTCAAACCAATATCGCTTAAGGATTGATACAAGTTCGAGCGTTCCTTGCCGTAACGCATTTCTTGCGACAGCTCCAGCTCGAGGTTTTTCATCAGTTTGATTTCGATGTCAAGGCTCGACCATAACATTCTTTCTTCTTGAGGGTAATTCTTCTTGGCTAAAAGCTTACCACTGCCGAGAATGATAAATATTAAAATAATAGCGATAGAAAAATGAGTAAATCTATGATTAATCATCATCATCATGATTTTTTTCTTCATTAATAAAACTTCCGAGATGGTTTCCAGTAAAAAACACGCGTAATTCCGAAATATCTTTTAAAAAGTCGATTTTACCTACTTCTATGCGATGAATATTCAACCCTGTGCGTATTTTTAAATCTGCAAGCAGTTCTTCGTATCGTTCAGGTTTGACGAGATTTATTTTTTCGTAGATGATATATTTCATTTGCTCATTCTTCATACAGGCTTTTTCGAAGATGAACGTAAGAAGGATAATTGCGGCATTGGTAAAGAGCAGCTCAATTATACTAATGCTGGAATTGCTTAAAGAATTGATGATGCCGAGGCTTATGGCTATAAATATGTATGTCATTTCCCTTATTGGAATCGAAATTGTCCGATAACGCAATATCGAAAAAATTGCGAATATTCCAAAAGAAAAGCCAATGCTGATAGTTACGCTGTTGAACATTGCGCATACGAAGAAAACAACAATGTTGAAAGCTAAAAGAGTGAATAAATAGCCTCGATTTTTGCGAATTTTGAAGTAAATCAACCTTCCGAGTATTAATATTGCCGCTAAATCAAGGACCAATTTTGAGATAAGCGTTTGAAAACTCTGAATGTTAATTAGCGGCGCCCCTGAAAAAAATTCCCATTCCATAATTACTCTTTATATTAAATACACAAAATTTGTTAGTTCTATCACTTTAACATACTAAAACATTATACCGCGAGCAAATCGTTCGTTCAATATTTTATTTATAAATAACACCTTTGATTTGAAACGGTTGTATTTCACGTTTGAATCGGTCATAACCAAGCCCATGCAGTATTTGCTGATGCTTTTCGGGTGCAGCCCCATATTTTTCAATATATTATAAAGGCGCGAAGCGCTCCTGTGGCAGCCGTGTTTTATTTCAAGTAAAGTCAACCCCTGCAAAGCTATATCGTTTATAGTATTTTTAAAATACAAATCGGTATCGATTGTTACTTTTTCCGGCACTTCCTTGTTCATCAATGTAATCCTATTATATCGAACTGTAAGCTTCGGTAGTATTTCCAAGTAGTTCAATTCCAATTTTTCCAGAATTTTTTCTTCGATTTCCCGATTTATTTTCTTTTCATTTAATGCGATGGGAATTCTTGTTTTCTCGGTTAAGTCATTGTTCATATGTCGCTTTATTTCAAAGAACTGAGCGTTTGTATCAATATAATGCCTGAATCTTAATTTAGCTCTATTTAGCTTTCCGTTGTGGTGCTGGGAAAAGAAGAAATATTCTTTCGTGTCGTAATAAAGATTATCGTAAGAGAATTCGCGGTTACCATCAATTTCGAGAACTTGATAGTCATCCTTCAGAATTTCTAATATTTCCGGCAGGCTTTCTTCATTGAGTATATACTTCGTATCGAAGCGGTTAAGCAGCATAAGACTTTCTAATTCATCAAGCGTCGCTGGCTTGAATTGAGATAGTATTTTAAGATAATCTTTCATTTCTGTTTGCCAGTATTTCTATTCTAATATTACAATTTTCTCAATTAATACTATTCCGTTACCTCGAACATTCAAAAAGTATACTCCGTGATTAATCCTTGAACCAGAATCATTCTTGGCATTCCAGTTCAAGCGGTATACTCCCTTGTCAATATATCTATTACATAAATTATTGATTCTTCTGCCCGATACATCTAAAATATCCATACAATAAAAACCGGGTAAGTTGACATCGATGTCAATGTACACTTCAGAAGGACTCGGATTCGGCGAAATGCAAGTAATATTTATAACATGAGTATTATCAATCATTTCGACATACACTTGAGTTTCATTTTCATAGCCCGGAGTCGGCGCGAATAAAACTTGGAATTCCCCAGTCCCGTTCGGCATTCTGCCAAAAGTAACATCATCGTCCATTGCGCCGAAAACAACATGGTCTAAAATAACATTCCCGTTTGCGTCGTTATCGACGAGATAGACTTCTTCCCCGCTGGCTGAAAGCTTGAAATTTGTATGTATGCCGGGTGTAGCTTTAGAGTTTTCATCGCACCAAACAATCAGATATTCACCTGCTTTTATTACAGTTCCTTCGGAGAATTGCCATTTTTTCAAATTGTCTGATTTATCGCTTAAATACATGCCGGATAAGTCCACATCGGTCGAGCCGGTGTTATAAAGCTCAACCCAATCGTCGTAATCGCCTTGCGGGTCGGCTATTGTGGTTTTATTGGCAGCCATTAACTCGTTGATAACCACTTGAGACGCAAGTATCTTATTGCCGGTATCCGAAGCGTTCCCGTTTGCGGTTAAAAAAATGAAAAGTAAAGCTAATGTAATTATCGCTATTAAATTTTTTGTATGATATTTGTAGCGCTTTGTCATTTTACTCCTATGTATGAAATCGTTAAGAATTAGTATACTGAAATTGGAATTATTTTTAATTATCTTTTGACATCATC
>CAYLSY010000336.1:0-2866 GCA_964386275.1 uncultured Hyphomicrobiales bacterium | reverse complement strand
CTGTTCATACGTGTTGATATTTAATTATTTATAGTAAATATTTGTTAAAAATCAACATACGATGACACATTTGTTGAATTTTTCAGAGGTTTCTAATAATTATATTACTCCGACTTGATAACATAACACCGCATATTCATTAGGATTAAGAATTCCCAATTGATAAGTTCCGACAAGAGCGTCAAATGCTTGCACTATTATATCTACCGAATTGCCGACTATAATACCGTCTACAGCCGAACCTATCGAATAGGGACCTAATCCGACAATATAATCCAACAGAGTTCCATATGTGGTCTGTCCTCCAGCCGCATAAGAATCGACAAGGTTTATTGTTCCAAAAAAACCACTGTCAAAAACTGGTTTATTAGCTTCATATAAAAGACCATAATTACTAGCCGCTTCATTATTGACTACAGCGCCGACATTAATCCCTCCATATTCATTACCAGCTCCACCATTGGCGTAAATAATACCAAACGGAAGGGACGAAGTAACAACGGAACCGTATTGACCATCAGAAAAAACAACGCTACTTGCCGCAAATGGGATATAATAGACACCACCATAACTAAGTATGGTTTGGTCTGCGCCGCTTAGGTTCAGTTTAGGAGCAATAACTTCAATGTATTTACCCGAAGTCGTCATTCTTAAAATCTTGTCGTTAAATAACTTGGATTTAACCAATTTCTTGGCTGTTTCCTTGCTGCCTGTGGTAAAGCTATATTGAAATAGGGCAAGCAGCATGACGTCATGCAGTTCTTTCAGCTTACTTGTTACTTCGCGGCGGTTAAAATCTTCGGCTTCGTCCGAGCAAACATAATCTTCGATGTCGAAAAGTGTGTTTTCAAGAACGGAATCTTTCTGAAGCATTTGCTGTGCAAAAGCGGCAAAGTTATAGAGTTTATGCTCTATATCGCCTGCTGCGTTTTTATTGGAACTTTTGTAATAATCCGAAAATACAGCGACTGTCTCATTCAGTGTTGAGATATTGCTTTTCAGAAAACCGCTGTAGTCTTGAAGTTTGCTGATGCAATCGTCGCAGCCCGGAAAACCGTATTGCTTCAACTGGGGAGTCCACCATTCGTCGATGTAAGCAGACATTACTTTGGCAAATTGCGTAAATTCTGCAAGGTTTTTTAAAGTATTTTTCAGCGCGAGAGTATCTTGAAAGAGCGCCGTTCGCAACATGATGTCCGATTCAGTCAAATTGCCGCTTTTATGCTTTTCGACTTTTCCTATGGCTCCTAATGCGTCTTGGGAGTTCTCCGGCGGATAATTAAGCAAGAATACCGTTGCCATCAAAGCTATTGCGATTATCAGCGCAATCGCTATTTTTTGAGTGCTTTTCATATCACTTCTTCGTATTAATTAATATTCTCTATTTTTATGTTAATAAATTGATTCCACTTTAAATTTCTGGACGCAATTTTTCTTCGAACTATTTAAAAAGAATAGTAAAATTCTTTTCAAACGTCTCAACGCCATCCTCAATGATTTTCATCGTTAAAAATTTTGAACCTTCAATGGATGCTTTCAGCGGTATATTATATTTCTTTTCCGATATTGAGGTGATTTCGACTTCGGAATTTGAAACCGAAGCACTGCATTCAGCCGTAGGGTTATCGGAAAATACTCCAAGTGCCTGCAAATCCTGGCTGATTAATGTAACAACAATTTTTACGCTTTTGTTGAAGTTGGTTTCAAGAAAAAGCATTGCAGTTCCATTTTGCCGCTTGACTTGGCAATCGAGAGTGCCGTTATTGACTTTCGCTTTAAAAGATGTTACTTCTTGCGCTTTGTCGTACTTACTAAAATCGGACAAAGAACCATAGCTCGAACTTGTCAAGTCGTTAGAGCTTGAATTTAAAACAAAAAAGAGCAAAAGCGCTGCAACGGCGCCGCCGACAAAACTTAAACCATATTTAAAATAAAGCCAGAACTGCTTCAAGCTGATAACGCGTTTCTCGGAATTATAGGAATTTTGAGAATACTTCGATAAATCAATCTTATCCATCACGTTTTTTGTTAAATCTGGATTGTCGTTGATTTCCTTTAAAGCATCTCCATGTAATAAGCTGTCGAGTCTTTGCTCTTCAGCAAATAACCGCGCTATTTCGGGATTCTTCTCGATTAAATCTTCGATTTCCCGTCGCTCCTCGTCGTTGGCTTCACCAGAATTAAGCTTGAAAATCAGTTCATATATTCTATCATCTTTCATTGAAAGATTCCTTCTCTAATTAGTTTTTCTTTAAGCGATTGCCGAGCCGAAAAAAGCCTTGATTTTACTTTCCCAACGGGTATTTCGAGCGTTTGAGCAATCTCCTCATATGAAAAGTTGTCGTAATATTTCAATATAATCAATGCTCTATAATCATCGCGCAATTCCGTTACCGCCTTATTGATAATTACCGTTTGCTCTTTATCTTCCAAATCAGTTGCGGCATCAGAGCAGTTCGTTGCAAGTGTTTCAATATTATTCTCATCGGCGTTTTCGAACCGAGCTTGTCGTTTTTGAGCATTTATGCACTCATTTATCGCAATTCTATAAATCCAACTGAAGAATTTCGATTCGAAATTGAATGAACCGAGATTTTCATACGCCTTAACAAATGCCGACTGAGCCACATCTTGCGCTTCCTCGCGTAAACCAAGCATCCTAAAAGCCAAGTTGAATACTTGCTTCTGATATTTTTTGACAAGCGTTTCGAACAGCCTCGCGTTGCCCGCAAGTATCTGTTCAATTACTATGTTGTCCTCTTGCTTATCCATAATTACAAGTTTTGTTCAAAAAAGTTGGAAGCATTTTTTATTATAGAGACCTCTGAAAAATAAACAAAAATGATGTTGTCATGCTGAACTTGTT
>CAYLSY010000335.1:0-2881 GCA_964386275.1 uncultured Hyphomicrobiales bacterium | reverse complement strand
ACCTACATTGTTGATAACCAGAAGTCTCAAAGCATCGGCAAGTGTTTTTTGAGAACCTATTGTAATTACTTCAGGACCTTTTGCTTTTAGTATATCTTTTACCTTCATTTTTTTCTCCTTGGATAATATAACTCAACTAAGAAAATATAAAAATATAATTTATTATGCGCATATTTCTAAAAATAACATTGATTTCGCTTGAAAAAGAAGTAAACGCCTCCATGTAAAGTAACATTACACTATTTAATACACTTTAGAATATGTTGCGAGTTAGCAATTATGATAATTAATTTACCTGCTCGGTTTCATTCTGAGTATTACGTGGGAGCGTAATAGTAAACGTTGTTCCAGTCGGACCTTTCCGCGGGTTTGCATTGGATTCGACTTTAATATTACCCCTGTGCATTTTAATTATACCATATGTAACGGCAAGCCCCAAACCAGTGCCTTTTCCAAGTGTTTTGGTAGTGAAAAACGGCTCGAATATTTTTTTCATATTCGATTCCGAAATTCCGCATCCGTTATCCTTGACGCAAATTGTAATAAAATTGTCGTCTCCGCTTGTCGTTATCCAAATATTTCCTTCGTCGTTCATCGCAGTAATGGCATTTGAAATAAGGTTGCTTATAACTTGAATAATTTGGTCGCGGTCCAGCATAGCATATGGGTCATCGATATTATGTTCAACGCTGATAGACACCTTTTCCGGTGTTTGCGCAACCGATATGCACTGGTCGAGCAATTCGCGGATATTGGTTCTCGAGCTGACGACTTTATTTTCACGAGCAAAGTTTAGTAATCCGGCAACGATTTTCTTGCAGCGGTTAGCCTCGCTCGCAATCATTGCCAAATCTTCCCTTAGCGGAGACTTATTATCGATTTCGTCAAGCACAAGGTTTGCGTAAAGCAATACTACACCGAGCGGATTGTTGAGTTCATGAGCAATTCCAGCGGATAGCTGCCCCATCGAAGCGAGTTTTTCCGATTGCATGAGCGCCTCGCGTGCGCTTGCAAGCTGCTCATTTGTTACGCCAAGGTCGAAAACGGTTTTATGCAGCTTTTCGATTGTAAAAGGTAAACACATTTCGTCTTCGGCAAAACCCTTGATAACAGCAATTGCGTGCTGACGGCAAGTTTCGTAGCCACATGCGCCGCAGTTCAGTTCATCAGCTTCCTTGAATTTGCCCATTCGATGGAGTACTTGGAGTATTTCATCTTCACTCGGGTCGGGAATCCTTTGGTCGTTTGCTTCGAAATAGCGAGTTAAATCAATTTTAGAATATTTTTCGATTTCATTTTGCCAAACCTCGTAATCCCTTTGCGATACAATGTTTCTTACATATTTACCGACCCGCGAGCGTCTTTTAAATAGCGAATCGTCAACGCTCATGCCGGGTCCCATAATGCAGCCTTTGCAGCAGAGTAATTCCAGCAGGTTAGCATCCAAATCCCCCGATTCAAGGGCTTTTACCGCATCGATGAAATCTTCGCGACCATCGGCGGCAACGATATTGCCTGTAACCAAGTCGCAAAACTCATTAACCGACTGGTTCATACCATGACTTAGCGGAAAAAGTGCGCCTTTGCCGCCGAGCGGCGGGTCGAACTGACTCGGTTCAACATTTTGAGAATAAACGGATTTAATTCGAAACAACCTGCGCAGCTCTGAAAAAGTTAGCACTTCGTCGATTTCGCCCCAAACTTCGGGACTTAGAGGTTCGAACTTCTTCGCAATGCAAGGCCCCATGAAAACAATCTTAACATCTTGCCCGTAAAGCGTTTTGACGACACGCGACATAGCTATCATCGGCGATACAATCGGCGAGAGATGTTCCACAAGATTTGGATGGTAGCATTTAACGTATTCCGTTACTGCCGGGCATGAAGTTTCAATATACTGCTTGCCTGGATTGTCGCGAATCAACTCAAACGTTTTCTTTGCCGTCAGGTCTGCACCGAAAGCTACTTCGCATACATAATCGAAGCCCAATGCACGCAGCATTCCAACAAAACGCCTATAGTCAATATCAAAAAAATCCGCTACGAAGCTCGGTGCGACAAGTGCTACAATTTTATTATCACTATTAAGCAGTTTCTCGACATCACCGATTGCTATCGGATATACCTTTGCGTTTTGGCGGCATACCCGAGTGCAATTTCCACAACCAATGCAGTGACCAGGCATTAATTCAGCCTGTCCTCCGCTAATGCGTATAGCCTTGACGGGACATTCGCGCACACAAGTGTAGCACACCTTGCAACGTTCTTTTATCGTTCTGATGAACGGCTTTTCTTTAAATAAATTATCCACGATTATTTCTTCTTTAATTATATATATTTTTTAATACATTTATCTTGAATGTGCTTTCATCGTTACGAACTTGATGATTCAATGTATTAATCCAAGTGTAAATCATTCGTTAATCCAAGTTTACATTCTTCAAACTTAACGATTTTCGTCTTTATATATTGAATCTTTATTATAAAAAAATCCCTCCGTGTTTCTGAAGGGATTTAGAATTACTAAATACATTAGCGAATTGGCATTAAGTTTTCTCTTTACCTTGTTATGACAAACTTCTCGCTATGGCTCTTTCCGCCAGCTTCAACACGGCAGAAATACTGTCCTGCGGCAAGTTCACTCAAATCTATGGTTCTTGTGAATTTGCCTCCGGCGCAATCATCTTCGGTAAATTTCTTAAGGGTATTGCCCTGCAAATCGAGTATTGATATAGTGTAGCCGCCGAATTGTTCGAGTTCGAACTCAATTTCACAGTAGTTTTCCGCAGGATTGGGTTTGATTGAAATTGCGCTTTCTTTCGGTTTTTCGTCGATGCCGGTTTCACCGAAGCCGTCTTCGTTGTACATCCAGATTTCACCG
>CAYLSY010000334.1:0-2882 GCA_964386275.1 uncultured Hyphomicrobiales bacterium | reverse complement strand
TCGATTGAAAATTATTTTCATTAATGAAGTTTTTTAAGTAATTTAACGTAATTGCTGTATAATCTATTTTATTTTAATTTTAAAAAATGAAAATTATCAGAATCATTCTGTATCTTGCGCTTTTTGCATATCCATTCGAGTTGATTACTCAAACCATACAGTCGGTCTATGATGAATTGCTGGCAAAATACGGCAAGATGGAATCAGTATCTCTGGATTTTTCGATGCGCGAGAAAACCGGCTTTAAAGGCTCGCTCAAGGCAAAATCTGGTAACAAATTCATACTGCGTTTGCCATATCGAACGGTATATTGCAACGGCAAAACCGTCTGGAACTACTCTCCCAAGGATAAGAAAGTGATTATCAGCGATTATGATGCCGAAAATGAGCAATCGATTTCACTCGAACGTTTCTTCTTTAGGTTTATCAAGGACTTCGAGCCTGTTTCGCTTGCGAAGGAAAACAATTCGAAAGCCGGCATTAGCCATGTTTTGTCGATGAAGCCAAAGACAACAGCATCAATTGACGAAACGATTGAAGAAATAAAAATCTGGCTCGATATTAAGAAATATACAATCAGGGCATTCCAGGTAGTAACTGCCGGCGATATAATCACTTGGGACGTAATTAATTTAAAAATCAACGGCAAAATCGCCAATTCGGAGTTCGAATTTAAAGCGCCGGACGGAGTGGAAGTGATTGATATGAGATAAGGTGGCAATTGCCACTTTTTAAAGTGGAAAAAGTGTGAAATAAACCAAAAAAACTCAATAGACAAATCGCATTGTTTCTAGTATTTTGATTATAGATGACTTATCAAGAAATTTCTTTTTCCCCCTTCGAAAAAGGGGGTAGGGGAATTTTCTAGATTGGCAGCCATTTTTAGTACATTTTACTATATCTAATGCGTAATCTGAGACTAATACGAATTCAGGATAAGACGGCAAGAAGAATTTTGCATTGAGAATTATTTATATCATTATATTCCAAATAATTAGATAGAAATATAATGTTGGAGCAGCAAAAAAAAGCGAATCGAAACGGTCGAGAATACCGCCGTGACCGGGAATAATATTTGAACTGTCCTTGATGCCGGAATCTCGTTTTAATCGTGATTCCGCCAAATCGCCGAGTTGCGAAGCCACGCCGATTAACAATCCAATTGCAAGAGCATGATTAACAGGAAAATGCTTGAAAAATGTTTGAGATATTATTGTAAATCCAGCAATAGCGCCTACCAATCCAATTATCGAGCCTTCGATAGTTTTCTTCGGACTGACACGAGGGAATATCTTGTGCTTGCCAAAAGCCTTGCCGCCCAGATATGCAAAAATATCGCAACTCCAAATTGCTATGAACAAGCCCAGAACCAAAGTTATCCCCACGTTATCGCCGCCGTTCTCGAGAAACGCAAGATTGAATTGTCCGTCTTGGAATATGTTCAATATACGCTGCATACCAGTATAGCCAATTGAGCGGAAACCCACGACCAAAGCCCATGGAACAGCAACGTAAATAATAGAGGTTATTGCAATTGCGACATTTGCCAACGGATTAGGCTTTTTCGAAAATAGAGCGAGAATCATCGAAATAAGGAAAAGCAGAATAAGGACTATAGTAAACAATCCCCAAAAAAGTATGCCTGATGGTGTTATACTCAAAGCGTTAAACGATAGAATAGTAAAAAATGAAGCTAATATCGAAGGCACATAATGCGTATGCAGTCCTTTGGGACGCGCTAAGCGCAGATACTCCCAAACTCCAATGCTGGAAATAAAGGCAGCAGCTGCGGCAAACAACCACCCCCCGGCATAGATTACCGCTGCGGCAAGCGGAATGCCGATTACGACTACTATTGTTCGTTTTGCAAATTCGCTCAAATTATTTCTTAAAAAATCATGAAAAGAGACCTCTGAAAAATAAACAAAAATGATGTTGTCATGCTGAACTAATTTCAGCATCCATCCTTCAAAATGTGTGCCACTTGCAAGATGGTTTCCGGGTCAAGCCCGGAATGACACACTTAAGGAATTTTTCAGAAGTTACTGGAAAATTATATTTGAATAATAGATATTACGCAAAAAATGTCTGAACTAATATTATTTCATAAAAAAGTTCCCGTGTCAAACCTATAATGACACGTGTTTATACTTTTTTTAAGAGTATACAAATCTCGACTCTTTGCAATTCATTGAATCATAACCTATAACTCATAACTAAACCAGCAGGTCTATGCCATCGACAGTGAAAACATGCAGTATATTTTCGTAGCGCAATCGCGTATCTTGGTTGAAAAACGGCGCAACGCGGCATAATATATCAGCAATTCCCATATTCATAAACTTGCTAAGCGACAGTGATACCTTGTTATTTGCTTTATAAGCAAAATATACCTCTTTGTTGATTTGCTTCTTCAAATTGCTCAGAATTGTCTTTTTCAAATCGGGGTCGCGAAGTTTTTTGTTTAAAGTAGGAGTTTCTTTGGCGTTAATCAGGTCGATAAATTTATCTTGATAAAGATGCAAGATGTTCTTTTCGCCATTTTCATAAAACTTTATAGCAACTCTTTCTTTATAAATACCCGGGTTATCAATAACAATCATTTCTTGTTCAACAGTATACAGCTTGCCTTCGCATAACGCTAAACCATCACCTTTTCGATAAATGCAGAAGACCTGCATTCCCACATGCTTTTTGATTATTCCGAGAATATTTATATTTATGAATTCTCCCATATTTTGCCCAGTCCTTTTGATTAATTTTTAGTTAGAAACCTCCGAAAAAGTACTTAAGTGTGTCATTTCGGGCTTGACCCGGAATCTATCTTGCGGCTGACACTCATTTTGAAAGTTCGATGCTGAAACAAGTTCAGCATGACAATT
>CAYLSY010000333.1:0-2922 GCA_964386275.1 uncultured Hyphomicrobiales bacterium | reverse complement strand
TAGGTGGCGGTTGCCACTTTTCAAGCGTAAGCAATGTGATTTAAATGGAATATGTGCATTATTAAAATTATTTCATTTCTTTCTAATAGAAGTCGGTCATTGCTATTCTACATCAATTTTGATAGTATTTCATTGTTTTGTAATTTTATAATTTTATTTAATAAATGAAGCGGAATAATTGAAAAATCCGGTATCTTTAAAGACGCGTTTGGTTTTTTGGTATAGCGCAGTTACGGCATTTTCGTTGCTTGCTATTGCGCTTTTTACTTATTTGGTTGCATCTAGTGAGTTGTATTCAAACTTGGACGCATCGCTGCGGAAAGTGGCTAATTCATTGGAGTATATAATTAAAGAAGAACAGTATTCGCTTGGAACGAAAGATACTAAAAATAAACATCGTAGCATAAATTATGAAACATTTTCATTATTACACAACAGGAAATTAAATGATTTCTATGGACCTATGAGACCCGATAGAAACGAAAAACAAGTTGCCGAAGAAGGAAAAGATAAAATCTGGGCTACAATTTATGAACATATACTATTAAACCCAAAGAATTATATCATTCAAATTGTTGACACTTCGGGCGCTCTTATTTGGAAATCGAGAAATATGATTGATGATTCGCTTACCATTCCCGAAGGAGTTATCCTCGAATTATCAAATGACTCATTACCTCCATACGAATATTTCCAGATTTCGAGAATTTTCAGAAAACAAAACATTTTTTACGACAAAGATGAAGTAACTGCATACTTCGATATAAAGATAAACGACCAAGATAGCCGCTTGCTTATCAAAAAAACGCGATTTGCTATAGTATACGTAGCGTATTTAACCGAGGATATTCAAAGCACATTGAATGGATTGGTATCCATATTTCTTATAGGAATACCTATTTTGATTGTGATATCAATCATAGGTGGAGCGCTTCTGGCAAAAATGTCCTTGAAAACTGTTGAAGAAATAAGCCGTGAAGCAAATGAGATTACAGCAAAAAATTTAAGTCGCCGTCTGCCTGTGCCTAATCCAAGAGACGAAATCGGTCATTTGCTTATTACGCTTAATAAAATGATTGAGCGGCTTGAACGCTCGTTTATTCAAATCAGGCAGTTTACTTCCGACGCTTCGCATGAGCTAAGAACTCCTTTGACTATTTTGCGTGGTGAACTGGAAATTGCATTGAGCAATCCTAAGACTATTAACGAATACCAAATAATCATTGCAAGCGCATTGGACGAAGTCATGCGTCTTTCGGATGTAGTCGAAAGTTTGCTCGAGCTTTCGCGCGCCGATTCAGGCCAAGCAAAAATGAACATGTCTATAACCAATATTTCTAAATTGATAGCAGACATAAGCGAAGATGTTGAAATTCTTGCCGAAAGCAAGAAAATTGTCCTTGAAAAGTCTATCGCTCCAAATATTGAAATTGTTGCCGATTCTGCGCGTTTACACCAAGCCATACTAAATATTGCCGACAATGCCGTGAAATACACGCCCGAAGGTGGTAGGATTAATATTATTGTGGACAAGGAAGAAGACTATGTTGTAATTCGAATTATAGACAACGGCATCGGCATACCGGAAAGTCAAGTTAACAAGATTTTCGACAGGTTCTTCCGTGTCGACGAGTCCCGCTCTCAGGAAATTCAAGGTTCCGGACTCGGTTTATCGATTGTTAAATGGATTATTGAAGCTCACAACGGACAAATTGCTGTTCAAAGTTCTATCGGCGCCGGAACGTCATTTATTGTCAGATTGCCGTTAAAATAAATTAAACTTTTAATCATTTTTGGACGTCTTAAAATGCAAGTTTAATAATACTACTATTAGAATATGAAAATATATAATATTATTAGTATCTTTCTGCTGATAACATTCGCGGCATATCAATCCGATGCCCAATTTGGAAAAAATAAACTTCAGTATCAGAGCTTCGATTGGAAATACATCGAAAGCAAACATTTCGATATATATTTTTATGACGGCGCTCAGCAGCTCGCCGAGTTTACCGCTTTGAAAGCCGAGGAGTCTTTGCTTTCGATTCAAAATACTTTAAAGTTCAATTTGACTAAACGTGTCTCGATTATTGTATACAATACACACAACGAATTTCAGCAAACAAATGTTATCAATCAGTATCTTTCCGAAGGCATCGGCGGCGCAACTGAAATGTTTAAAAACCGTGTTGTCATACCTTTCCAAGGGGATTACAACCAATTCGAGCATGTCATTCATCATGAGCTTGTTCATGCTGTTGTCAACGATATGTTTTATGGAGGCACTTTTCAAACATCGCTTTCCGTCGGCGCAAATATTCAGTTCCCGCTTTGGATGAGCGAAGGCATAGCCGAATACGAAAGCATAGGTGGCATGGATGCCGCCAATGACATGTATATGCGTGATGTTGCTCTGGGCGATAATATGCCTGACTTGGTCAATATGGACGGTTATGCGGCTTACCGATGGGGACAGACTTTTTTCTGGTATGTCGCTGATAAATACGGCAAAGAACGTGTCGGCGAGCTTCTCAATAGACTGCGGATATATAAAACGCTTGATGCTGCTTTCAAGGCAACTTTTTCGATGACGCTCGAAGAATTCTCGAATCAATTCAAAAAAGACCTTAAGAAATATTATTGGCCGGACATTGTTATGTATAAAGCGCCAGAAGACTATTCTACTCGTATTACTAACCATGAAAAAGAACGCAGCTTTTATAACACATCTCCGGCGATTTCGCCTGATGGTTCGAAATTTGCCTATATTTCCGACCGAGATGGTTTGTTTGCCGTTTTCGTTCAAAGCTTGGATAATTACAAAAAGGAATCACCGAACAAAATCTTTAAAAGTCTTAGGGCGCAGGTTTTCGAGGATTTGAACTTGCTGACTCCGGGTATAAGCTGGAATCCCGAAGGAAC
>CAYLSY010000332.1:0-2935 GCA_964386275.1 uncultured Hyphomicrobiales bacterium | reverse complement strand
GCGATATAACTCGGTTATATGTTCAGGCAGTATCTCATAATATTTTTTACCAATCCCATTACCGTTCCCATTAGTTTTTTTAACATTGGATTTCAGTATTTCAAGATAATCCATAAAAGAATCTTGGTCAAAATAATAATCTTTTGATTTAGCAAAAATAAAAAAAGGCTCTGTCGACTGTACTAATTTCCTTTTATCTTGCCTCGGAGTAGGATTTAATTTTACCCAAGTCAAATTGTTTATTAGTTTTAATCCGAAACGTTCTATAATGCCAAATGCAAATTTGTAAGGTATTAAAGATAAAGAGCCATCTATATACTTATCGCCAAGATTAAAAACCAAAGAACCGGTATTCTTAGTAACTCTAAGACATTCTTGGAATACGCAAAACAGTTTATTTAAATATTCTTTTTCGTTCTTTTCATTTCCTATGCCGCCGTAGCCATAGTCTCTTTGCTGATAATACGGAGGTGAAGTAATGACCAAATCAATTACTGAATTGGGAACTTCTTTCAGCACATCAAGACAATCGCCAAGCAATATTTGATTTTTAAAAACCATCTTCCCTTACACATCCAAATTCTTCACATATTTAGCATTTTGTTCGATAAACTCGCGTCGGGGCTCGACTTTATCGCCCATAAGCGTCTCGAAGACTTTTGTGGCTTCGGCGGCGCTTTCGATTGTAACTTGCAGCAAAGTTCTGGTTTCGGGATTCATCGTTGTCTCCCAAAGCTGCGACGGATTCATCTCGCCTAAGCCTTTGAAGCGGGAAATCGTTATGCCGTCGGCGTTTGCGCCTTCGGGAATTTCCTCGCCTTCGGCGACTACAATACCCTTTCGTGCCGAAGCATCCTTGCGAATGCGCTGTATTACTTCGTCGCGCTCGGCATCGTTAAAAGCATAATAATCATGCTTGCCTTTTTTCAGCTTATAAAGCGGCGGCTGTGCAATATAGAGTTTGCCTTGGTAAATAATATCGCGCATGTAAAGGAAAAATAGCGTCAGCAGCAACGTTCGAATGTGGGAGCCGTCAACATCGGCATCAGCCATCAATATAATTTTTCCGTAGCGGGACTTGCTGGCGTCAAAATCTTCGCCAAAACCACAACCAAGTGCTGTAAAAATAGCCCGAATTTCCTCATTTTCGAGTATTTTCGTTATACGAGCCTTTTGCACGTTTAGAATTTTACCTCTTAGCGGTAATATGGCTTGGAAACGGCGGTCTCGTCCCTGCTTTGCCGAGCCGCCTGCTGAATCGCCTTCGACGACGTATATTTCACAGTCTTCCGGCGTTCGGAGCGAGCAATCTGCCAGCTTTCCGGGTAAAGTCGAGCTTTCGAGCGCATTCTTGCGACGTACGATTTCGCGGGATTTGCGCGCCGCTATACGCGATTCTGCAGCCAGCGTAACTTTTTCGATTATTCGCTTGGCGATTGCAGGATTTTGGTCTAAAAACATTGCCAACTTCTCGTTGACGATTTGGCGCACAATGCCTTCTACTTCGCTGTTGCCGAGTTTTGTCTTGGTTTGACCTTCGAATTGAGGCTGGGAAACCATTACGGATATAATAGCGGTCAAGCCTTCGCGGTAATCCTCGCCGGAAAACTGCACTTTGTTTAATTTGTTAGCCGTAGCATATGCATTGATGGTGCGCGTTAATGCCGAGCGGAAGCCCGTAACGTGAGTGCCGCCTTCGATTGTATTGATATTGTTCACATACGAAAGAAGATTTTCATTGTAACCGTTGTTATATTGGAAGCAGATATCGACTTGAACCGGTGCATAGCCTTCGCTTTTTTCCGTACCGCTGATTGTTATTGGCTTCATAAGCGAAACAACCGTCGAATCGATGTAGTACACAAAATCTTCTAAACCGCCCTTATATTGGAATTTTTCTTGGCGGCCGTCGCGCTCGTCTTTAAGGTTTATTGTTACATTTGGATTCAAAAATGCTAGTTCGCGCAAACGTTCAGCTACTTTAGAAAACTTGAAGGTTGTTGTCCTGAAAATCGTATCGTCAGGTAAAAAGCGAATCATGGTGCCGGTTTTGAATGTGCTGCCGATTTCCTCGACAGGGGTAACCGGAACGCCGCGGCTATAGCTCTGTTGATATATTTTTTTGTCGCGGCTGACCGTTACCTTCAAATCGCTCGATAGTGCGTTGACGCAAGATACACCAACTCCGTGCAGACCGCCTGAAACCTTATAAGAGCTGTTGTCAAACTTGCCGCCTGCATGAAGGGTACACATAACGACTTCGAGCGTCGATATTTGCTTTACCGGATGGATACCGACCGGAATGCCGCGTCCATCGTCTTCGACCGAACAGGAACCGTCGGCATGAAGCGTAACGTTAATTACCTTGCAAACGCCTGCCAGCGCTTCGTCAATCGAGTTGTCGACAACTTCGTGTATCAAATGGTGCAAGCCGCGCTCGCTTATGTCGCCGATATACATTGCAGGACGGCGGCGAACAGCTTCCAATCCTTCAAGCACCTTAATGCTTTCCTCATCGTAATTTGCTTCGTCCGAATCGAGAAGCTCGGCATCGTCTATCGGTTCGTTAAGTTCTTTTTCTTCGTTAAAATCACTCATTTTTTCTGTAAAAATACTTTTAGTTATATAATAATTGTTATGCTATTAAAAAAAGCAAAATTAACGAATATCGGCGAGATTTCTTAGGAAAAAGTGAAGGGATGTGGTATTTATTCTTAGTTGACAAGTGAATCATTCGCAATTTTTTTCTAAAGTGAAGTATTTATAATAACACTTTTTTTATACAATATTTATTTTATTTTGCAACTTTGTCTTGAATAATTCGTAATTTTGCCTTGAATAAATCGTAATTTTGTATTGACTATTTTTTTTAAGGAGCTTTATGTATTACATTTTAAAATTCATTAAAATAACAGTTTTTATTGTGCTTTTATGC
>CAYLSY010000331.1:1619-2950 GCA_964386275.1 uncultured Hyphomicrobiales bacterium | reverse complement strand
CATCGAAAGCAAAGAAAAATGTCCCGTCAAAAATTATTAATAAAGATTCCGCCTACTCAAGGCTCGGCATTAAAGATGGAATAGAAGAAATAACCAAGAATTTGAGCGCATCAAAGAGCCGCTATGGCATATCGGTCTATTCATTAGACAAACAGAGGTTCTATTATGAAAAAAATTCTCAAACAGCCTTGGTTCCGGCTTCGAATACAAAACTTGTTACTACTTACTTAGCATTCAATTACTTGGGTGAAAACTATCTTTGCCAAACAAATGTATTTATTGACGGCGTTTTAAATTCAAACGGCGAACTACTCGGCGATGTTTATATAGTCGGCGGCGGCGACCCGCTTTTATGCGTTAGCGACATCGAAAACCTTGCAGACCAAATGGCTGCAGCGGGAATAAAAACAGTCAAAGGCACGATTTACGGCGACGGCTCATTATTCGACGGAATTGAAGCCAGAATAGCATACAGCGGCGACAAAGACATCGTCGAGCCGACTCCACCGATATCCGCATTAAGCCTTGAACGCAATACTGCCACCGTTTTCGTTAAAACCGCCGGCGGAAAGCTTAAAACACAAGTCGTGCCTTCGTCCGAAGCGTTCGGCTTATCGGTCAACCAAGGATTAAAACAGCAAAATAATCAAAAAGGAGAATCTAAAAAGAAAGTAAATAATATCAAGCCCCCAAAAGCAAAGAAGCAAAATCAAAACAATAGCAAACAAAAGAACTCAAAGCCCAAAAAATCTTCGAAAAAAATAAAAAAAATATCAGACAGCTATCCATTCAACGATTATACCGGGTTCTATGGCGATAGTAAAACAAAAAGTAAAAAGAAAGCTGTAGGCGGGCTTAGCATTTCCAATTCATTGAATTCCGAAGGCAGGCAAATTTTTTCGGTGAATGGTTCGTTAAGCCGTAATCAATCGGCAACGCGCCAGTTCCATTTTATGAAACCAGCGCTGGTGGTTGCAGGATGCTTGAAAAACCGTATGGAATCCGGTGGTATTAAAGTCATTGGCGGCATCGCCGAAAAAAAATTACCTGCAGAAAATGCAATGAAACTTGTTGCAACGGTCAGCCACTCTTTAAAAGACGTTGTAATGTATGTCAACAAAAACAGCGACAATTACTTGGCAGAAAGCGTTTTTAAACTTGTTGGTGCAATACATGGCGGAGCGCAAACCAACTTGGAATCGTATCGAATGCTTCAAACAAAGGTATTCGACAGTCTCGGCATTAATTGTCCCGAATGCAAATTAAACGACGGCTCAGGTTTATCACGGAGGAACAAACTGACAACAAACAGCTTGGTTGGAATATTGGCA
>CAYLSY010000331.1:0-1609 GCA_964386275.1 uncultured Hyphomicrobiales bacterium | reverse complement strand
TGCTCTAAAATCACGGTTTGCAAATGTTTTTTCATCGGCATTGGCGATTTCTTCGGTCGACGGCACTTTAAGAAAAAGAATGTATGGTTCTAACGCAGCCGGCAATGTTCACGCAAAAACCGGCACTCATTCGAATGTAAGCAGTCTTTCGGGGTATTTGCGTGCAAAAAATGGCGAAATGCTCGCTTTCGCATTTATTTTTAACGGCGGAAGCCTCGGCGAATACAAAAGAATTGAGAATGAATTATGTATTCTATTGTCGAATTGTAAAATTGAATAATAATTTATTATAAAGAAAAAAATAAAAAAAATTTTAATAGAGACCTCTGAAAAAATAAATAAAAATGATGTTGTCATGCTGAACTTGTTTTCGGGCATCCATTCTTCAAAGTGTGTGCCAACCTGCAAGATGGATTCCGGGTCAAGCCCGGAAATGACACATTTGTTGAATTTTTCAGAAGTTTCTGTTTCTATTAATAAAAGTCTCTATTAATAATAAATTAAGCGCATGTTTATTTAAATTCAAATTATTTACGTTTGAAAAGTGGCATACTCCACCTTATTAAAATGAAATTTTCTAGGCTCACTATCAATATTTTTCTTGTAATCATTGCATTGGGAATGATTTTCCCGATGTTTTGGATGCTGTTGCTTTCATTAAAAGTCAGTCCCGAACGCTATGACGGTTTTTGGAGTATATTAATTTCCAATTACACTATTTCCAATTTCCGAGACGCACTCGCAAGCGATTCTTTTTTCAAATACTTTCTAAATTCGTTTATCGTTTCGATAACCGTGGTAGCCGGTAATGTGTTTTTTTGTTTTCTGAGTGGTTACGCATTTACTCGAAGGAAATTCAAGAGCAAAAAGCTGCTATTCGCAACTGTATTAGGCGTTTTAATCGTTCCGCCGCATATAGTTATGATACCGCTTTATCGTTTGATGGCTGATTTGGATTGGCTCAACACTTATTATGCGCTGATTTTGCCGTGGATGGTTACACCTTTCAGTATATTTTTAATCAAGCAGTATATCGAATCAATTCCGATGGAAATTGAAATGGCAGCACGTGTGGATGGAGCAAGCCTGCGGAAGATTTTATTCTCAATCGTTTTTCCTGTTTCGAGACCGATTCTGACGATTGTTGCAATCTATACTTTTCTTACAAATTGGAATTCCTTTCTTTTCCCGTTCATTTTTACTAACGACGAATCGATGAGAACATTGCCAGTCGGATTAGCTTTTTATTTGGGCAAACAATCCATTGACTGGGGACACCTAATGGCAGGCGCAGCTATATCGGCTCTGCCAATTTTGATAATATTCGTCGTTTTTCAAAAGCAAATAATAAAAGGTCTAACAGCAGGCGCGCTAAAGGAATAATAATTATTATTCAACGATGAAATATTAATTTAAAAATTGCACTCTTGTTCATTATATTTGCAAATTGCTTGAAATTAAAATATCACTATCAAAAATTAAATAAATATATTAAATACTAAAAAGAAAAATAATCCCCATCACCCAGCGAATTAAGTTCGCATCAAACGTATGGGAAAAAAGGAGAGAAATCATGAAGATTTTTAACGTATCGAAGGATGAATTCTTT
>CAYLSY010000330.1:0-2980 GCA_964386275.1 uncultured Hyphomicrobiales bacterium | reverse complement strand
CTATTATAAAGAAAAATGAAATAATTTTAATTATACGCAATTTCTTTTAAATCACATTGTTTACGCTTGAAAAGTGGCAACCGCCACCTTGTGTGTTTTAGGCTATCATTTACAATTTACAATTAACGTTAACACAGCAATAAAAACCATTAGAATCTATGTTTAAGATAAATATCACAATGATAAAGTTACAAAAAAAGCTCACTAAATAATAGTGAGCCTTTTTAAATAATTTTTGTGAATTCTAGTTTGAAAATATTGAATCTTCAGCCTTTGCTTCCAAGGGTTTTACCTTGAGCAAAGCAATAAAATATTGTTCTTGTAATTTGTCTTCAATTGATTGGTGATTTGCAGGCACTATCAAGTATATTACATCTTTAGTGTTGTATGAACAATAATCCATATATACTTGGACGGCTTCGGAAAAGTCGCTTATACTGTCGATTATTTGCAATGAATTTTCTGGTAAACATGCCAATGGGTAATCTAAGCTATAGCAGAAAAATAATTTATCATGACTGTTTTCCAGTAATTTTTCGTCATATTCAAAGCCTTCGTATTCGACGAAAAATCTGCCGCTGCCGCTGATTTCCTTCATAGCTTGATATGATAAATCGATTACTTTCGAGCGCACAAAAGGTCCGCGGTCGTTGATTCGAACAAGTATCGACTTATTGTTTTCTGGGTTTGTTACTCTGAGAATAGTGCCAAATGGTAATTTCCGGTGAGCGGCTGAATAGCCGAACATGTCGTAGCGTTCGCCGCTGGCTGTTTTGCGGTTATGGAATTGCTTGCCATACCACGAAGCGTTGCCGTCATTGGCGAATAAGAATAGTTCAGCATAATCCTTTCCTGTTGTCGATAATTGATTTATATCTATAGGGGTGATTTCTTTAGTAACTGGTATGATGCTGTGGGATTCGTTTTCGGCTCGGACAAAAATTGAGACAAATGAAACGATAATGATTGTCAGCCAGAAACTGACAACCCTATTCCAGGTAAGATTACGGAAATAGCCTGATAATTCATGTAGATAGTTCTTAGACAATTCGATTTAACCTTGATGTAACACATAACAATAAAAATAAAATTCGTTCTTCCTAATTTACTGCTATGACAAATATAATTGATTTTTATTTTATATGCAATTAAAAGATTTTCATATAAAATGATATATATGAATTACTTATGCCGAAAATTCCCTACTGCAGCCGTTATTGAATAGCTCAAATATAGTAGTGTTTGCCAGTTTTCATTTACCTTACATTGTATAGAAGAATTAAATTGTATAGAAGAATTAAAAGAAAAAGTATGAATTATTATTATTAATCATTTCTTCAGAAAAGATTGCGGCGCCGTGCTTCAATAGCTTTTTAGTTGTATCCTTGCCCAATGATTCGAGTTCTGTCATTACTTAGAGAATAGTAATTTTTAATCCTTTTCCGATAATATTACCGCATTAAAATAGAACAGCTGAGCTTTTGGGTCTTTGTAAGCATACTTGTCCAATCCTGCTTTTTGTGATAGGTTTTCAAGGAAAGTCTGTGTATTCCAGCGTCTTTCCGATGCGACTTGCGGCAATAGCAAACCGGAATTGCTCCCGAGCCGCAAATACAGCCCGTCGCGCCCAATAACGATTTTACTCGTATCGGTTTGGCGTTTCATTCTTGAAAGGATGGTAACCTCGTATTCAAGGCTGTCGAGTTCTGATTTTTTTACAGCGCCGAAACGCCAATCGCTTGTTGCTGCGAGCCTTGCCGATTCGGCAATTTCGTCAGCCAACGGTTGAGTCGAAAATGTATGCCCGATGCAGCCCCGTAAATTGCCTTTCTTGGTTAATGTTACAAAAACGGCAAAATTCGAATTGAAAATTGGGGAGAGCTTTGAATTGATTTTGACCGGTTTTGTTCCCATAATTGTCGATTCGACAGTGTTTCGGGCTAGTTCAAGAATTTGTTCTTTTGTATAATCGTCTATTTCTGGCAACAAGACACGCTCTTTGCCGCTTTTGGTCAATATTCCGCTCATATAGCCAACAACGCGGGATTTCGGTGTGCGTTCCGTCGGCGAATCCGCCGATGTTGCATACTGCATTACATATGATTTATCTGCTCCGAGCTGCTCGGTTGCAAGCATTGTAGCGACAATTGGCGCAGCGCCGCAGGCTTCGGTTTTTCGTGCTGAAAACTCCATTGCCATACGAAAATAGTCAAAGTTCGAAAAAGCGTCAGTTATCGACCAATCGAGCGCTCGAGCCGTTGAATCGTCGTGAAAATGCGATAAATCGCTGCTGGCTACGATCAATACTTTTTTTGCGAGCTTCTTTGCGGCAATTGATATTGCTTTCATCAACTCGTCTTGAGCCTCGAAGTCGTGGCTGCCCATGCAAATAGGCACAATCGGTATTTCGGGCAAAACTATTTGCAGAAATGGTATTTGAACTTCGATGGAATGCTCGCTTGAGCCGCCTGTCCATTCATGTCCTTTGAGCGAAAGCTTGACTCCGCCGCCGAAAGAAGCTATTTCGAAGGCAAGAGTTTTATCCGTCAAGGCATTTCCGAGCGGCGTAACATAAGCATCGCCGCTGAAAACCGATGAACCTGAAAACGATTTCTGGTGGCTCGGCGATATTATTATGACTGCGTCATATTTCCTGCCGTATAGTTCGCGGTAAGCCTTTCCGGCGACCCAGCCGCTATAGACATAGCCGGCATGAGGCGCTACGATTCCGATTATTTCTTCGGATGCGGGGATTTTCATTTCGCCATTCAAATCGAGGTAATCGAGCAGAATTTTCCTTAAAGTATCGGCATTGTCGGGATAAAAAGCGCCTGCAACGGTTGCCGGGCGGTATGATACATCCGGCTTAGGCGAGCCTTTTTGCGAAAATGTTGACATTAAAAATATGGGTATCATAACGATTACTATTTTTTTATAAGTAAAGATTTTTTTAATTTTTTTATATGTTAAAATTGATTTC
>CAYLSY010000329.1:1441-2983 GCA_964386275.1 uncultured Hyphomicrobiales bacterium | reverse complement strand
AGCGCTAAAACACGGAGCAACTGAAATAATATCCACCAAGGATAATACCAATACGATAATACTTGCAATCAAAAAAGCAATAGCAAGAACAGAATCAACCATAGAGCAAATACAAAGAGGAAATGACATAGATAGCCATGATGTCGAAGATTTGGCAGCACAAAAAAGCACAAACAAATCTCAAAAAGACGAGCTTAAAACTATAGAGGCGCATCTTTATAAGATTGAGAAAAAATATAAACTACTTTTTGAAGATACACCGATTGGAATCTTCAAATCCGATTTGAACGGCACAATAAAAGACGCCAATAGCGAACTAGCCAAATTATTGGGTTATGAAAGCAAAACTGATTTAATTGAATCCAAGGTTAACTTGCAGCAGAATGTATGTATCAGCCCTGAATATTTTGATTCAATTCTAATGAGACTATCCGAAGCCAAAGGTAAAATCGTTCACCAAGACTTGATGCGAAGAAAGGATGGCTCAACTTTTTTTGCAAATATCAGCTGCAAAATAATAAGAAATTCCGAAGGCGCTGCGAAATCAATCATTGGTTTTATCGACGACATTACTGAATACAAGCATGCGCTGGATAAAATAAATGAAAATAATTTCCTAATGAATGCTATTCTCTCGAATATACCATTTGATTTTTGGGCGCGGAGAAAGGACCTATCGATTATTTTCCAAAGCGATATTTCAAAGCAAACATGGGGTGAATTATTTATACCAAGCGATGAAGATAATACAATTGACCCACTGACTGCAGAAATATGGAAAGACAACAACAAGCGCGCACTTTCGGGCGAAACCGTATCGGAAGAAGTCAAATTAACCGATAAAAACGGAAAGACTTACGATATTCACAATATCATAGCTCCAATTTATATCGGTAACGAAATAATGGGCATTCTGGGATTTAACATCGATATTTCCGCTCGCAAACAAGCAGAACAAATACTACACGACAACGAAGATAAATTCCGGAGCATTATTGAGCAGTCCATCGACGGCATCGCGCTTATGAACGAAGCCGGCGTTATCCAAGTGTGGAACAAAGCGATTGAAACAATTACTGGAATTGCAAGGGATTATGCCGTCAATAAAAATATTTTCGAAATCGTATCCGAATTAGTCGTTCACAAAATTGACATTTGGAAACACGAGCCGTTGAAGCACAATTTGATGGGATATTTCAAGCCTTGGCAAACCAACGAAGATAGAACCCACGAAATTGAAATCCTTGCTAAATCAGGAGAAAAAAAGACTCTTTTGCTTACGAATTTCCAGATTAAAACTCGGAAGGAAACACTTGTTGCAAGTATATTGAAGGATATTACTATCCAAAAAAATGCCGAGAACGAATTGAAAAATTTAATAATTGCCTTAAAAGTTTCAAATAATATTGCTGAAACCAAAACACGCGAAGTTGAAAGATTAAATGAACAACTGCTCATATCCGAAAAGCAATTAAAAGCTACAAACGAAAGCAAAGACAAGTTCTTTTCAATTATTGCGCATGACCTGAAAGGTCCGCTTGG
>CAYLSY010000329.1:0-1427 GCA_964386275.1 uncultured Hyphomicrobiales bacterium | reverse complement strand
TCTATCCGAAGGCTATAAGACGCTGAACGAAATTGAAATAAAAGAATTCATTTCAAATATGAATATATCGGCAAAACATCTTTATGACTTGTTGGAAAACCTTCTGACCTGGGCAAGGTCTCAAACCGGACGAATAGACTTTAATCCAGATAATTATGACCTTACACATATTATTAACAATTGCATACACCTGCTAAAAACATCTATAACCAACAAGGAAATCAAAATAATCAATAATGTCGAAGGCGAAATTCACGCTTATGTTGACGCAAATATGATTAGCTCAATAATCAGAAATCTTTTGACCAACGCCATAAAATTCTCTTTTAAAGGTAGTAAAATCACAATTTCTGTCGCAGACGAAGGAAATTACTATAGACTATCTGTCTGCGATAACGGTATCGGCATGACAGATGAGGTTATCGAAAAGCTCTTTAGAATCGATTTGGTGCATTCCACTACGGGTACTGCTAATGAAACTGGGTCTGGACTCGGTTTAATACTCTGCAAAGAATTCATTTTGAAACATAACGGCAGGATTTGGGTGGAAAGCAAACCCGGCAAAGGCAGCCGTTTTTATCTTACGCTTCCAAAAACAAAAGCTGCTCTTGAAGGTATCGAATAAGCGCTCAAGCATTCGTCTCGATACCTCCACCAAAAAGCAAAAAAATGGGTCTTAATGTAGAATTACAAATGAATAAGGTAGGGATAGTATTTTGATAAATGCTGGGAATTATAGATTATCAACTAATCATTATCCTTATTTGATAAGTGGCTTTTAATGCCAAAACCTAAACCTGTGCCAGCAAGAAAAGTAAGTGCATAAGATATAATATCCTTATATAGTTGTGGGTTATCACCTGATAAATAAATAGTTAAAAAGATGAAAACACCAACGCTAACTAATATATAAAAAAAGTTCATGATTTGTTGCCTTGAAGCAAATCGGAAACTTCTATCAGATACCTTCTCTGAGTTATCTATCATTTTATCTATATGTTCCGATGTAACTTTCTCAGCAAATTGAAATGCTGAATTATCGCCGAATTGAGTCATCAGTAATGACTGTCTAATCGTTCTTTGAAATTCTGGAGGAGCATTATCAATAATACTCTGCAAACCCTTCGGTAATCTTGATTCGTTATCTGTGCTAACTTGGTTCTGTTCGGCTATTTTGCTTTCTGAAGAAGCGATAATGTCGCTTTCATTCTTATTAGAGTCAGAATTAGACTGTTTAATAACATTTTTACCGTTGTAATAGCTTCTAAGTTATCAGGATTGCTATTTTTATTCTCTGAATTCATATTAAAAAAGTCAATTACTATGAGGTAATATTATTTAAATACTTATTAAATGAAGAATTTATTATGGAATCAATATAATTTTCAAACATTGTAGATGTAGCTAAAACCAAAATATCAGAAAAC
>CAYLSY010000328.1:0-2988 GCA_964386275.1 uncultured Hyphomicrobiales bacterium | reverse complement strand
AAAAGGGATTCTAAATGAATCCCTTTGACATTTTTTTATAGTCTAAAATTGAGGTTCGAAGAACTGGAATAAGCCGATAAATACTCCAAATTGTATTTTTAATCCATCGGTTTTCAAGTTTGAAGGGACGTTGGCGATTGTCGCAGTGTGGTTTTGTTTCCAGTCGCTTTGGCCAAATGTGAAGTTGTAGCCAGCGTTGAGCCGGAGCATAACATACGGCTGAACAGCCCATTCGATGCTGATATTTGGTTGAGCGAGATAGTAACTAGATTCGGCTTTCACGAAATACGTGTTTGTATCCTTAATCGAGCCGAAATCTTTCCAATCGGCATTTTTTTGCGATTGATAGTTCTCAAGCGTAAGGTTTCCCCAGCCTAGCGATAAGCCAGTTGAAAGAGCCATGCCCCGAAACAACTCGAAGTTGTAATCAATCGTAAAACCTTGCTGCGAAATCGAATATTCAAGCGCTTTCGTATAAGCAACGCCTTCAATTGAAATATCTTTACTAATCTCTTTATTGCCTGCTTGGTTGAAGAAACCGAATTTTGTGTTATGCAAAAACTTGAAAACCGGCTCCATTGCGACAAATATCTCAAAACCCGGCATGAAAACCGGCCCGGAAAGCTCGTCCAAACCAATGGATTTGAGCCGAGCATTCAAATCGTCATACTTAGGAGTAAGAAAAGTACCCGAAAAACCGCCGCCAAGAGTAAAATACACCTTTTTGGCTTCACGTGGCTTCAGTACTTGAAACTGAATTGTATCGACGTCGACATCCTCGTCCTGGGCTTTCGCCGGAATAGAGATAACAAAAGCTAACAATAATATTGGCAATAGCTTAATATTTTTTTTCATATTATACCTATAAATTGTATTTTATACGATGCAAAAAACTTGATTTTACTTAGACGAACCATTTAAATAATTATTTACCATAATCGAAGTAACATCATTCAAATATTTATAACATTTTATCGTTTATATTTATTCATATTTGAAAAATAAATCATTCTATAGATAAAGGGTTAATATGTTAATTACTTTTCCGAATGGCGACCAGCGTGAATTTCCGCTCGGCGCAAGCGGTATGGATATCGCAAAATCAATCTCGGAGCGCCTTTCGAAAGAAGCTCTCGGCATTTTCGTAAATGATGAAAAATACGACTTATCCCGCTCAATAAATCAAGATTCAAACGTACGTATAGTAACATTCGACGACGAAGAAGGTAAGGAAATCTATTGGCACTCATCGGCGCACTTGATGGCTGAAGCCATTGCTGCGCTTTATCCCGGAGTTAAATTCGGTGTCGGGCCTGCTATCGAAAACGGATTTTATTACGATGTCGATTTGCCCGAAGGACAAAAAATCACTTTGGAAGACTTGCCACGCATCGAAACCAAAATGCAGGAAATCGCCGCCAAAGGCTCAAACTATATTCGTGAGGAAATTCCATGGAACGATGCAGTGGATTATTTCCGTAAAGTCGGCGACGAATACAAACTCGAACTGCTCGACGGACTGCAAGGCGAGCAAATCACTTTCTACAAATCAGGTGAATTCACCGACCTTTGCCGCGGCGCTCATATTCCGAATGCCGGCATGATTAAGTATATTAAATTGCTATCGGTTGCAGGAGCATACTGGAAGGGCGATTCAAAGCGCAAGATGATGACTCGTGTCTACGGAATTACTTTTCCGAAAAAGAAAATGCTCGACGATTACCTGACTCTTCTCGAAGAAGCCAAAAAACGCGACCACCGCAAACTCGGCAAAGAACTCGAGCTGTTCATGATTACTCCCAGCGTTGGCGGCGGATTGCCGATTTGGCTGCCTAACGGAACAATTATGCGTCGAGTTCTCGAAGAACTTATGCGCCGCCAGCAAATTGCCCGCGGTTACGAAGAAGTCATTACGCCTCACGTTGGAAACCTTGAAATGTACAAGACTTCAGGGCATTATCCCTATTATTCCGATTCGCAGTATCCTCCGATGCAGGTCGAAGATGAGTTCTTTCTGCTAAAACCGATGAACTGCCCTCATCACCACCAGATTTACCTTAGCCGTCCCCGTAGCTACCGAGAACTACCGCTTCGGATGTTCGAATTCGGCACGGTTTACCGCTACGAGCAATCAGGCGAATTGTCCGGTTTGACACGCGTTCGCGGCTTTACTCAAGACGATGCGCATATTTACTGCACTTACGACCAAGTTAAAGACGAACTAAAGGCAATAGTCGATTTAATTTACTACTTCATGAACCTTTTCGACCTCGAAGTTTCGACCCGACTGTCGTTCCGCGACGCCGACTCATCGAAGTATGCCGGCGACATCGAGCTTTGGGATATGGCACAAAAAATCATTCGCGAAGCTGCCGACGAAATGGGACTGGATTATGTCGTCGCCGAGGGTGAAGCTGCATTCTACGGACCGAAAATTGACTTCATCGTCAAAGACGCTTTGAACCGAAAATGGCAATGTTCCACAGCTCAAGTGGATTTGGTAATGCCCGACCGCTTCCAACTCGAATATGTCGGAGCCGATAATGCCACCCACCGTCCGGCTGTATTGCATCGCGCATTGGTTGGTTCGATTGAGCGCTTCATGTCGATTCTGATTGAACATTATGCAGGCAACTTCCCGTTCTGGATTGCCCCGATTCAAGCGAATATTCTTCCAATTGGCGAAAAACAGCATGAATACGCTCTCGAACTACTTTCTAAGCTGAAAACCGCAGGCGTTCGAGCTGAAATAGATTTGCGAAGCGAAAAAATCAACCGTAAAATTGCCGAATCCGAGCAAAAGAAAGTCCCATTCTCGCTTATCATCGGTCAAAAGGAAGTCGACGCAAACTCGGTTTCAGTTCGCTATCACGGCAAAGGCGATATAGGTGCGAAAACAATTGACGAAATCATGGATATTTTCGATAAATTGAACGTTCCCGGCTCGAAAATGGGATAATTTATTTATATAAATGTAAAGTAATATGA
>CAYLSY010000327.1:0-2988 GCA_964386275.1 uncultured Hyphomicrobiales bacterium | reverse complement strand
AAAATTGCATATTTTAAAGAGCGAAAAATAAAAGCTAACTTCGAAAGCAGCTTATTGAAGTTGAAAGCAGCCGCTGATAGCATCAAATTGATGGCATCACCGGCTGTTCCTTTAAGGAAATTACGTGCTAGGCCATAGCCGTGCTTTAAGTGGCTTATAACCGCTTCTACTGATGCTCTTCGTCTGAACAAAATTTTCGATTTATTCTATAAGGTACAATTTCGACTGCACTTTTACAATTCATTTTGATGGAAATTTCAAGTATTTTTTCGACACCTTTTTCGCCGATTCTGTTTCTAAATTTTGTCAGTTCCGTAGGGTCGCACGGAAGCTGCCATTGAAAGTATTCCTCGCCGGAAAAATACTGCCAGTATGGATTTTCCGTCCAACGCTCAACAACGGTTTCGTCTGATTCGTTGAACATTTGCTTTAGTATCAGCAATGAAACCATGAGCCGTATTGGCTTTGCAGGACGTCCGAAATCTTTGCGATAGAATTTTTCAAATTCTTTTTCTAAAGTATTCCATGGTAATTGTTCGGATAGAAGACAAAGAGGATTTTTAGATTGATTAAGAACTCGAGTTTTTGGCTTAATAAATCGTTTTGCGAAGATTTTTGGGTTGTTTTCAGCATAAACATCAAAGAAATATTTGCAAGGATTTTGTACAAAAATACGAAATTCTTGCAAAAAAAGCAAGGTTTTGTTCTCAACAATTCATTGCTTTTATTAATATTTAGTGCGTTTTTCAGGGAAAACTAACTAATTATTAATTATGAGTTATGAGTAATGAGTTATAAGTTAAGAGAATAGAATATAATAGTAAGTATTTATATTATATAGTCATTCAGAACGTAACGAAGAATCCAGCTTTTCCCTTTCGCCCTTTGAAAAAAGGGGGTTGGGGGATTTTCTTGTGTGGCAGACGCTTTAGCATATATATTTGCATCATCTAATGAAAAAGCAGGGTTAATAATCTAACTTCGTATAAATATTATAACTTCGCAAGTCCTTTTTCTAAACGGGAAATGCACCGTTCCTTGCCGAGAGTTTCCATAGTTTCGAACATGCCGGCGCCTGCATTGCAGCCCGTAATAAAGAGCCGCAGAGGATGAATAACGAGTTTCAGCTTGATTGATTTCGTGTCGAGATAAGCTTTTGTGGCGTCATGGATGCTGTCATGTGTGAACGAGTCTAAGTTCTTGTATATCTCGAGTAAATCGTCGATATAAGGCCGAATATCGTCGTTCCAACATTTCTTGGCGTAATCGGAGTCCAATTGGAAATCTTCGGTGAACATGTAAGGAGCAAATTCTGCAAATTGATGCACAAATTCGACACGCTCACGAAAAAGAACTATGATTTTTTCCAAATATTCATCGCCAAAGTCGCCATAACCACGCTTTATCAAGTCATCGCGGAGCATGCCGACAAAAGCCGAAGCAGGCATGTTCCGCAAGTAATAAGCATTGAACCAATTCAGTTTTTGAACGTCGAACACAGCCCCTGCTTTGTTGACTTTTTCGAGTGAAAAGAGCGATTCGAGTTCCTTTAGGGTGTAAATTTCACGGTCGGCAGACGGATTCCAGCCAAGTAATGCCACAAAGTTGACAAATGCTTCTTTCAAATAACCTTGAGAGCGGAAATCTTCGACAGCAACGCTTCCCTGACGTTTGCTCAGTTTTGTTTTATCCTTGTTCAAAAGCAAGGGCAGATGCGCAAATTCAGGCATTTTCCAACCGAATGCCTTATAAAGCAAAACATGTTTGGGGGTCGAAGGCAGCCATTCTTCACCACGAATCACATGCGAAATACCCATCAGATGGTCATCAACGACATTGGCGAAATGATAAGTCGGGAAACCATCTGATTTCATTAGCACTTGGTCGTCGATTTCGCAAGAATTAACCGAAATGCTACCTCGAATAACGTCATCAAACGACACAACTTCTTCCACAGGCACGTTTAACCGAATGACATAT
This sequence comes from uncultured Hyphomicrobiales bacterium, assembly GCA_964386275.1. Lineage (GTDB taxonomy): Bacteria > Bacteroidota > Ignavibacteria > Kapaibacteriales > UBA2268 > CAYLSY01. Next base: position 1,008 of record CAYLSY010000327.1, on the reverse strand, counting down.
GGCGTGCCGTTTGCGAGTAGTTCCTTTGTTTTATCATCGCCCAAAGTGAACTGATTCTTCATCACATTTCTATCGTACTTTGTCTCAAGTTTTTGTTCCTCTTGGCGCTTGCGGAAATCGGCAATATCCTCCGGCGTATCAAAAGCATAATACGCCGTATTGTTGTCAAGCAGCGATTTTATATATTGGGCGTAAATGGAAAGCCTCTCGGATTGGTAGTATGGTCCGAAATCTCCGCCGACAAAAGGTCCTTCGTCATAATCGATACCAGCCCAGCGAAGCGATTCAATTAGATTTTCCACGGCATGCTCGACATATCGAGTTTGGTCAGTGTCCTCGATGCGCAAGATGAATTTCCCGCCCATTTTCTTTGCAAACAAGTAGTTATATAACGCCGTGCGCAGTCCGCCCACGTGCAGAAAACCCGTCGGCGACGGCGCAAATCTTACTCTTATGTCCATTTTATCCTTGGTCGTTTCTTAGAATTTTAAAATTTCAAAATAATGCGATTAATTAAAAACCAAATAAATTCATGAAAAATTCTTAATTTCTCTCAAAAGATTAATCATTTTATTTATTAAGTCAATAGGTTTAAACGGCTTAGCCAGATAATCGTCGGCGCCTGCTAAAATAGCGCTATCGCGGTCTTCGGTCAAGGCATAAGCGGTAACAGCTATTATGGGCAGAACAGGCTTGAATTTGCGAATTTCCGATATTGCTGCAAGGCCGTTCAAATTGGGCAGCTTGATATCCATTAAAACACATTTAATATCCTGATTATTGCGGCAATAATCAATTGCTTCGTATCCGTCGGTAGCTCTTATTATTTGGGCATTGGTTTCTTTTTCGATTACTTTTTTCAGATAAGAGAAGTTCATATCCTCGTCTTCGACAACAAGTATCAAAGAGTCTTTCAGCATTTCTTTTGCTTGCAGGCTGATATCTGGTTTTTGAAGCACTTTGGTTTTAGGTGTTTTAATAAGTTATGGTATAGTGTAATAGAAAGTT
>CAYLSY010000326.1:0-3008 GCA_964386275.1 uncultured Hyphomicrobiales bacterium | reverse complement strand
TGAACAGTGTTCGAAGAACACAGTTCATTCCGGGCTTGACCCGGAATCCATCTTGCAGCTTGGCACACACTTTGAAGGATGGATGCCCGAAAACAAGTTCAGCATGACATCATCATTTTTGTTTATTTTTCAGAGGTCTCCTATTATTATTTTTTATCTTATAATAAGAAAAAATGAGATGATTTTGATAATCCATTTGTTTCATTTATTCACTTTGTTTACTCTTGAAGAGTGGCAAACGCCACCTTAGTATTGCCTTTTCGGTTGTTCCGTTTAAAGTAAATTGACATAGTATTATCTGGAAGCGTTAGCGTCGTTTTGCAATCGATTACAGCATATGTGCCTAAAAAAAAAATTTTTCATGTGTTTCCGTAATACCGTCGATTTGCTCAGTTGTTACATTAACTGCAAAAGTATTGCCGCTATAACTGCAAAAGTATCGCCGCTAATCGCATACACTCGACAGCGGCAGTAACTTAAAATTGGCAGTCAAGGTCAATATTGACTAAGACATCCCACTTGAAAGTTGTTGTTGTTGGGCATGTCGTTTTGTCGTCGCTGCAGCAGGTTAATACTGCGATTAGGATTACAAACAATAACACAAAGACTTACGCATGAGATTACCTCTGGATAATTAAAGAAGATAACAAACTACGATACAATAAAAAGAAATGCAAGAAGATATTTTACTGTTGTATTACAATAATAATACTATTTGATAACATCAACCAAAGTATAATAATCCGAATCGGTTTCGATATGAATTTGAATTACGCCTGCTCGCACCAAACGAACGAGTAGGCGTCCGGCTCTACGATTTGAAATGTTAACTAATCTCGCAAAGTCCTGAACCGTTGCCTTTTCGTGCCGGGCAAGATAGTCGAATAGGCGTTTTTCCTTATCGCCGATGCTGATTTTCAATGGTTTGACGTCAGCTCGTTGGCTGGCGAGTATTTTCGTCATTTCATGGCTGGCTACGACGGATTTTTCACCGATTCTGATATACGCTTGAGCATTAGGCTTATCGTCGTCGATAATCACCTTATGTGGTCTACCGGCGCTTCGGGGTATCTTGACGACGATAACATCTTTTTTGCCGACATCGACAATCTCCAAATAGTAACGAACTGGCGGCTCAATCAGGAAATTGCATACCTTATCAATGATTTCTTCGTCGCCCTTGTCGCTCGGCACGCCCACAATTGCGCCATCGTCGTCCACGCCGATAAGCAATGTGCCGCCTACGGTATTGGCAAATGCGCAAATTTCCTTTGCGATTTTTTCGGGCGTCGATACTTTCCGTTTAAACTCCAGATGAGCGCTTTCGCCTTCCAGCACAAGTTCTTTTAGTTCTTTCCAGTTCATCAAAAATCATCATCTATATACAAAAAAAGATATATAAACAAAAAAAGCCTTATTCAAGGCTTTAATGGTAAGTTTAACTTTTTCAACAGCTCTAAACATTTTTGATTATTAATCTGCTTCCTGCTCTAAGTCGGCGATGACTTCTTCCATGGTATCGTAAATATTAAAAATCTCATGCAGATGGGATATTTCGAGCAAAACCCTTACCGAAGGCTGCAAGCCGACCAAAATCACCGGAGCGTCATACTCCTTCAACTGCCTCTGGGCAAGCAATAGCACCCCTAATCCGCTGCTGTCGATGAATTCGACATGCGATAAATCGATAATCAACGCTCCTATATCGGGTTGCGCTAAAATCAGCACTTCCGCTTTCATTTTTGCAGAAATCCGTGAATCAAGGTTCTCGTTTAGCAAAGTGAAAATTACGCTGTCATCTCTTTTTTCTACTGTGAATCTCATTTGGCAATACTCTAATTATAATTGACTTAGGAATAGCTTTCAAAAAATCTTGATAAATACAAGATTGAGTTCCTAAATGAAATTAGTATTTTTGTTCTATGCAAATTTCATTTTTTAATATAACATGAATTTTCGAAATAATCAAACGATAAAACGCATTTTGGTGATTCGCCTAAGCTCGCTCGGCGATGCCATTTTGACCAGCCACGCTTTGCGCTGCATCCGCAACGCTCATCCCAATGCGACTCTCGATATTGTTACTTATAGCGAATTTACACAGGTTTTCGAGTTCAATCCGCATCTGAACAACGTTTTCGGTTTACCGAGAAAACTTGGTTTAAGTGCCGTCTACTATTTTATCGATAGCATTATCAAGGAAAACGGAAAATACGATGTTGTTATTGATTTGCAGGGTAAAATTAAATCCGTCATCATTCGCAATGTAGCATCCAATCACGCTTTACATTTCGAAAAAAACAGATTTAAAAAGAAACTATTCGTCAATTTCAAAAAAAATCTGCTGCCGCAGCGGAATATCGCCGAACGATATGTCGATACATGCTCGCCTTTGGGCGTTATTGACGACGGTCTTGGGCTTGAGCTATGGCTCCCCGAAGAGAATTCGGCGAAAGTTTATTCGCCTGAGCAAAGAAAGTATGCACAGAAAGATAAGTATTTAATCGGAATTGCCCCCGGCGCAAAGCATTTGACGAAGCGCTTTCCGGCGGAAAAATTTGCCGAAGTTTGCAACAAATTGTCTGCTCGAATCAATGCCGAGTTCTGCTTTATCGGCAGCAAAAGCGAAAAGCCGTTGTTCGAAGAAATCAAAAATGCTTCCTCTGCAGTTTTCATTAATGATACGGGCAGCGAAACCATTTTGGAATCAGCCCGACTGCTATCGCGTTGCGATTTGCTGATTTCGAACGATTCGGCGCCGGTACACATCGCAGCGGCACGACGAACGCCTGTAGTCGTTATTTTCAGCTCGACAGTTCCTGCATTCGGTTTTGCGCCGTTCCGCACTCCATCCCGCATAATAGAAACCGAAATCGATTGCCGCCCATGCTCGCATATCGGGCGCACGGAATGCCCCAAGGGACATCTGAATTGCTTGATGATGATTGAGCCGGAATCTATAGTAGAATCTTCTTGTTCCTTATTAGAACAATGATTTAATTTATTAA
>CAYLSY010000325.1:0-3034 GCA_964386275.1 uncultured Hyphomicrobiales bacterium | reverse complement strand
CATAAAGAAAAAGGAAATAATAATATACTCATTAATATACATCTATAGACGTAAATACTTGATATATAATTCTTGAGCTTTTGGGGATTAAATAAAAGGTGGCGGTTGCCACATTTATAGCGTAAAAATTAAAATAAAAAACAATGAAAATAATTAATATTACATCATTTTTCTTTGAATAATTAAAGAAGGGAAAAAATAATATCATATCCTTAGCAAAACTTAGCTAGTTCTTCGCAATCATCGAAATGAATTTTTTCCTTGCCAATAATCTGATAATTTTCGTGTCCCTTGCCAGCGACGAGAATGATGTCGTTTGCGCCGGAAATAGTGTATGCATATTCGATTGCCGCCGAGCGGGAGTTTATGATTTCAATTTTATGGTTGTCTTCTTCGAGCACACCTGCATAAATATCGTCGATAATAGCTTTGGGGTCTTCGGTTCGGGGATTATCGTCGGTTAAAATCACAAAATCGGCTAATTCGACGGCTATTCTACCCATTTCGGGTCGTTTGGTTTTGTCGCGGTCACCACCGCAGCCAAAAACGCATATCAGACGATTTCCGTAAGCTCTTGATGCATAGAGCAGTTCGCGGCAAGCTCGCAGCGCTTTTTCCAGAGCGTCGGGTGAATGCGCATAGTCGACAATCGCAACGGCGTCGCTTTTTAGCCGAATACGCTGCATACGGCCCGGCGCTCCGACAGCACTACGCAATGCAATACGAACCGTTTCGGGTTCTATGCCAGTCGCAACACTCATCGCCGCAGCCAAAGCGGCATTTTCGATATTGAAGCGTCCGACAAGTGGAGTCTTGATTTCCATATCAAATGGTGGTAAGAAACGTTCATTCATTGTGGCAAGCGTTTTATTTAAAATCAAATTGAAGGAAGTGGAATCAAGCCCCAGCTTTTCATTTTTTATACGAAAAATCGAATCGGGATTGCGCGAAATCATATATTTCTTTGATTTGGTACGTGATGACATCAACTCGGCATAAGGGCCCGCAATAAAAACCGATACAGCTTTTTCATCAAGCCCATCGAATAGTATGCGTTTTGCTGCTGCATAATCGCTCATAGTCTTATGGTAGTCCAAATGCTCATGGGTCAAGTTTGTAAATCCAGCCGCTAAAAAACGAATTCCATCAGCTCTATGCTGGCTTAGGGCATGGGAGCTGACTTCCATAACGACGGCTTCAACTCCACTTTTTTTCATATTGAATAGTGTTTCAGCCAATTCGAGCGATTCGGGCGTAGTATGGGTCGCTTCGATTTTCACATCTTTGTAGTAAATGCCGGTTGTACCGATAATGCCGGTCGGCATGCCGGCGGCTTCGAGTATTTCCTTTAAAAGAAATGTAGTTGTGGTTTTCCCATTTGTTCCGGTAACTCCATAAACAAATAAATCGTCAGCCGGATGATTGAAAAACTCATGTGAAGCTTCTGCAAGAGCTTGTCGGCTGTTTTTAACAACGGCAATCGAATACTCATGATTTATGTTCTTGATAGCATTGCTTATTGCATCCGAGTTTTCATCGAAATGCTCGCATACGATAGCCGTTGCTCCAGCTAAAAGAGCTTGAGCGATGAAATTATGCCCATCTGCTGTTTCGCCTTTTAACGCAAAGAACGCAGAGCCGGGGTTGGCTTTACGGGAATCATAGCACAATGAGGTAATTTGTAAGTTACTGTTACCTGTAATGTTTAGCATATCAGTTTTTTTTAAAAGCGAACCAAGCGAGATTGAAATTCCGCCAGTATGAACATCTTTTTTTTTCATTATTTCAACTGAAAACTTTATTTTTTGATTTGATAACGTTTTGTATTTAATGATTTTCTAAAGGCAAAATTACAAAATAATGAGTATTATTCTGCTAAAAAGTAAATTGAATTATAAAATATGAGGGGGCGATAGCTACTTTGAAAAGTGGAAATAGCTTGAATAAAAGTAAACTGTGCATAATTGAAATTATTCCATAATTCTTTATGGAAGAGTATGGTATCATTTTGCAATTGCTTCGGCAATCGTTCTTTTGGCATCTTCGATGAATGCTTTCTCTTCGGCTCGGGTATTGACTTCATAATCAGTAACTACCTTGCATATCTTTAGTTTTACTTCGCCGGGCTTAAATGAGAGCTTACCGCTTGGCAGAATATTCGACGAACCGGCAATTGCGGCAATCACAATAGGTTTGCGGCTTAACAGCGCAACTTTGAAAGCGCCGCGGCGGAATTCGCCGAGAGTACCATCTTTCGAGCGCGAGCCTTCGGGAAATATGATTACTGAAATGTTTCCTGTAATTAGCGCAGCAGCTTCTTCCAAACTCGACATAGCCTCGCGTGCCGCCGAACGGTTCACCGCCACAAAGGGCGAAAGCCTTAAACCCCATCCAAATATCGGAATCCGCTCCAATTCACGTTTATACATAATAACGAGTTTACGGTCGATGTTACCAAGCAATATGGGGATATCAAACAAACTTGCGTGGTTCGATATTAAAACGAAGGAGTCTTCAGTGGGCAACAGTTCCAAGCCGGTTACAATAACCTTTACACCAGCTATTGCAAGCAATTGTCTTGACCACATCCTAGCATATTTATGGAAATAGCTATTTTTGCCGCTCAGCAGCATAATCAACAGTATAATGATAGAATCGATAAATGTAACGATTACCACTAAAACTGCCCTAAAAAAGAATATGAGTCTTTTAATCAAATTCGTTTAAATTATTATTTTTATTATTACTTGCGCGGCATACAAGACTGCAAATGCTATGTATTGTCGGGTCGCATACCTTGTAAAATCTCATAAGTCCAAACGGACGGCATTGCACAACCCCTTGCGCAACGAGGATTTTTAATTGTTTTGAAACATTAGCTTGCAAAAGGCCTGTTTCCTGGGCTATTTCGCCCACGTTCTTTTCATTGTCAAACAAGACTCGAAGTATTTTCAATCTCGACGGTTCAGATAATGCCTTGAACCTTCTTGCCAATTCTTCCAATTCAAAATCTGAAAAAAACTTCTTGCTTTCA
>CAYLSY010000324.1:0-3051 GCA_964386275.1 uncultured Hyphomicrobiales bacterium | reverse complement strand
AAAATTATCAATTATAAAAGGGTTTAAATTATGAAACGTTTCTTATTATCTGCTTTTGGAGCTGCATTCCTTTTCCTTGTGCTTGGGACTGTGCAGCCTGCCAATGCGCAGGTATGGGGAGATTTTGATAATGTAATCAAAATCATACCAAACTCCCCGTATCAATCTTTAACTAATGGAACTGTCGTTCCCGGCGATGCCTTCAAGGATCCAGCAAATAGTGCTATCGTTGACCGCAACGATGGTTACTATCATTTGAACTTTTCTCAGTTTTCTTCGAATTTTCAATTCGAATTTAACGGTGAAATCTTTCGTGAGTTGTGGATTTGCGTTAATGGTTTTATAACATTTTCCGAACCACCAAATTACAAAGCTTATAATCCTAGCCGATTATTTGCCGCAAATAATGACAAACCTTGGAATATCGTTGCTCCGTTTTGGGGAGACCATTATTATAGAATCTCTTCCGAAACCGGTTTTACGCCTTCGAGCATAATTTGGAAATGGGACGAGGCAAATGGCGTTCTTACAATTGAGTGGAAAAATCTTAACATTAATCATGTCGTCAGAAATGAAGACGGTGATATTATTGGCACACATAATTCGAGCTATGCTAATTTCCAAGTAAAATTGTTCAGGTCCGAATTTACTTATTCAAGCCAAGGTAAAATTCAATTTGCTTACGGACAAACTTCCGGTAACGAGGTTAACTTCCTTAACTGCGCTATCGGTATTCGCGGCGAAAGTGGCGATTTTATGAATGGCTTGGTATATGAAAATAATCCTTATTATTTAAATACTGCTGCCGTAAAAGTCTCAACAATCGTTTCCGACCGTTGGCAGCCTTCGCTTGGTTCGGATAAAATTATCCAATTCAACCCAATCGTCCGTATTTACGTATACGACCCGAATGATACCTATTGGTCATGGGGCGACGGCGATGCCGACTTGTCTCAAGGCTATGGAAATAAACACTATCAAATGCCAAAGAATCGTTTTGTTACTGTCAATGACGCTTTAATGATTATGCGTGCAAGCGCTACGAAAACTCCACTCGATCCGGTATGGCGCAGAAACGCTTATCATGGCGATGTTAACCATAACGGCAGATATTATATTGATGAAAATAGCGTAAAAGTGCTTATTCCTTACAGGGATATTCTTTACACAGACAATATTCAAAAGCCTGCGTGGGGTATCAATGCTCCTTCAAGCAAAGCTATTCGATTCGAAACTACTGAATATGATGCAGCATTAATTTTGCATTATATGGGCGGTCGTTTACTTGATTTGCCTTGGTTGCTTGACACAATTCCCGCCTATGGCAGAATTTCGAGCGACTCTCGCGCTACAGGTTTGCAATTTGGCAATCCAGTCATGATTGAAAAGGGAGTCTATCAAGTGCCGGTTTATGTTAACGGTTATTTGAATGATGCAATTGGCGCACGTTTCGATGTTGACGGTCAAATTTCCGACCAATATTCATCGAATGAAAACATGATTTTCCTAAATAATGGAAACTCTTTATCACTTGCCGGTTATGGCGAGTTCGCACCTTCCGCTCCGGTTTGCAAAATTGTTGTTGCAACCGAAAATAATGTATTGAATATTTCTGGTATCCGCTTTAATGACAAAGAATTGGGTGACGTATCGCTCAGACTTGGAAACAGCGAATTACCAATTGAGGTTACTGCTTATGCTTATCCGAATCCATTGATTGGAAGCACAACTTTTTCTGTTAATATTGAAGAAGAAGCTGATTATTCACTTGAAGTCTTCGATATGTTTGGCAATCTGGTCAAAACAGTTTTCAACGGTAGCCTTAGCACTGGTACCCACGACTTCAAATGGGATGGCTCAAGCAATTCAGGGGTGAAACTTGCATCTGGTATGTATTTCTTTAAACTTACCGGCGGCAATGTTTCTTATACAAATCAAATTGTTATTGCTGAATAATTTAGAGAAGCGTTAACATGAAAAAAATACAATTCATCGTCTGGCTGCTGGTTGCGCTGGCAGCCAGCTGCCGGACGGCGTATTGTGATGACCGGACAGCTCGGCTGGTTTCTTTGAATAACATTGATATTTGCGATAACTCAACCAATGCACGGGACCTGACAATTTATATTGACTTAGGAGCAATTACCAGCGCTGATTCGTTGGTAGGTTTCAATTACGAAATTAAATTTGACCCTAATGTTATCAGGTTCAATGCAATGCTTGATATGAACACATTAAGCGAGTTCCTTGACACTAAAAGCGCGAGTTTTCAATCCGACGGTAAAATAATCGGATATGCTTTGAATTTTAATTCAATTGCGCCGATTTCTGGAAATCGCCCTTTAGTGGCGTTCGCCGGAACCTATATCGGAGATTGTCCTGATACGACAACAATTGAGATAAGCTATATCGAATTCAACGAATGGTTTAAACTGAATGTTAATAACTATTTGCCGGTTTCTATCGAAGCTTATGTTTATCCAAAGACAGATAGAACGCTGATAATTGAATCAGTCGATAGCGTGTGGACAAAAAAAGATTCGATTTCATACTTTTATGTAACGGGTTCGACTGGAGAGTATCCGAAATTGGATACTATAATTCTTAATCTGTCCATGACTAATAAAAATGATTTTCAATTGGCGCACGAAGAGTTCTTAAGCGAAAAAGTCAAGATTGAAAATATTGAAGAAACTGAAAACGGTTGGCTATATAAGCTAAGTGTTAATAATAGATTGAACAAGGACACGTTACTGAGATTTTCTGTAAGCTCGAATTTAATTGAAGAGGTTTTTGGCTCAGTTAGTTTTGACATAGATTACATAAACGATTGTTCTTGTATCTTGAATACAAGGGGTTGTAAAGTTGAGTTTAAAAATATGACAACCGAAACTACAAAGGTGAATGATTGCGCTCAGAACGAATTGAAATGGAGAATTGACAACGGTTGTTTGATTCTTGAACAAAATGAAGAAATGCCGCAAATATTTGCTCTTTATAATATTTTAGGCGAAAAAAGTGCATTGACAAAATAGAACAATTGTGCTAATT
>CAYLSY010000323.1:0-3086 GCA_964386275.1 uncultured Hyphomicrobiales bacterium | reverse complement strand
CGGGATTATGAAAAAAAGCCCCATTTTTTCCATTATCTTAATTGGAATATTTGTTTTAACTCAGTGCTTTGTCTTTGCAAAAGACCACCAATTGAAGAAAGCCAAAGATAAAAACGGTTACGAATATGAATACTATACAAATGATGATACCGGATTAAGGATTTATACGTTAAAAAACGGCTTGAAGGTCTATTTATCTGTCAACAAGGATGAGCCTCGAATTCAAACTTATATTGCCGTAAAAGCCGGCTCAACCTATGACCCATCGGAAACGACAGGTCTTGCCCACTACCTCGAACACATGATGTTCAAAGGTTCTTCGAAAATTGCCACGTCAAATTGGGCTGAAGAAGGTAAATATATTGCCGAATTGTCCGACCTTTTCGAAAAGCATCGCGAAGCCAAATCAGCCGAGCAAAAGAAAGAGATTTACCGCAAAATCGACAGCGTATCGCAAATTGCAGCTACATTTGCCTGTCCTAACGAATACGACAAGATGGTATCTTCGCTCGGCGCTAAAGGCACAAATGCATATACCAGCGAAGAACGGACTGTTTATATCAACAACATTCCGTCGAATTCCTTCGAAAAATGGCTGATGTTAGAGCGCGAACGTTTCGGAGACCTTGTCCTAAGGCTGTTCCACACAGAATTGGAAACAGTATACGAAGAATTCAACATGTATCAGGACATGGACGAAGCCCGCGTCGAAGAAACCATGATGGCAAACTTGTTTAAGAAGCACCCCTACGGCACTCAGACAACGATAGGCAAGCCAGAACACTTGAAAAATCCTTCAATGGTTAATATCATGAACTATTGGCGCACATATTATGTGCCGAACAACATGGCGATGTGCCTTTCGGGCGATTTTGATTTCGAAGCCACAATCAAATTGATTGATAAATATTGGGGCGATATGAAACCCGGAAACCCGCCGAAATTCAATCCACCAACTGAAGCGCCGATGACAAAACCTGCGATTGCCGAAATCCATGGACCTGATGCTGAATTCGTTGAGTTTGCTTTCCGTTTGGGCGGACTGAAAAGCGGCGACAAGCCTATGATAACAATGGTCGATATGATTTTAAGCAACAGCAAGGCTGGCCTTGTTGATTTGGATTTGGTTCAAAAGCAAAAAGTGCTTGAAGCAAGCACCTATGTCGATTACAAGAAAGACTACAGCATTCATTACTTCTCGGGTAAACCCCGCGAAGGTCAAACACTTGAGCAAGTCGAACAGTTGTTAATGGATGAAATAGAAAAAATTAAAAAAGGCGAATTCGATGAATGGCTCATCAAAGCTATTGTTAAGGACATGAAACTATCTCGCATCCGCTCGGAAGAATCCAATGGACGCGCCCATACTTTTGCTATTAATTTTGCCAATGACGAAGGCTGGCAAAGCTATCTCGATTTCATCGACCAGTTAGATAAAATCACCAAGCAAGAAATAATCGATTTTGTGAAAAAGAACTATACGACTAATTATTCATTGGTTTACAAACGCAAAGGCAAAGACGAAAACATCGTCAAGGTCGATAAACCGGAAATTACTTCCTTGAAAATGAATCGCGACCAACAATCCGATTTCTTTAAAAAATGGGTTGCTATCAAAGAACCATCGATTGAACCGGTTTTTGTCGATTACAATAAAGAAATTACAAAAGTCAAGCTTTCGAACGGGTTAACACTCGATTATATAAAAAACAAAACAAACGAGCTATTCAGCCTATATTATATCATCGACATGGGTAAAAACCATATCCAGAATTTACCTTTAGCAGTGAATTACCTTCAATATATCGGAACTGATAAATATTCTCCGGAAGATTTGCAAAAGGAATTCTTCAAAGCTGGATTGTCTTTCGGGGTTAGCGCAGGCGCTGACCGTTGCTATGTCTATGTTAGCGGTTTGGAAGAAAGCTTTTTGCAAGGCATTGAGTTGATTGAGCATTTCCTTGCAAACGCTAAACCCGATAACAAAATTTATTCCGATTATGTCGCAGGCATTTTGAAAGAAAGAGCTGACAACAAGCTCAACAAGAGTTCAATTCTTTGGGGTGGTTTGATGAACTACGGACTTTATGGCGAAAACTCCGCTTTTCGCGCCGTTACTCCTGAAAAGGAACTTAAATCAATCAATCCACAAGATTTAACTAACTTGACTAAGGCGATAACAAGCTATAAGCATAGAATTTTCTATTACGGTTCGATGAACGATAACAATGTTAAAGGAATTATCGAAAAATATCATAAAGTCCCAGCCAGAATGAAAGATTATCCCGAAGAAAAGAAATACGCCGAGAAAATACCTACAAAGAATACAGTTTATTTTGTTGACTACGACATGGTTCAAACCAATATAATTTTGCTTTCGGTTGACCAAATGTATGATAAGACATTGATTCCTTATGCCCGTTTGTTTGGAGAATATTTCGGCAGCGGTCTGTCGTCAATAGTATTTCAGGAAATACGCGAATCCAAAGGCTTGGCATATAGCGCTTTTGCGGCTTATACCGTTCCATCGAAAGTTGACAAGCATCACCTGATTTACGCCTATGTCGGCACCCAGGCAGATAAGCTTAAAACCGCTACCGATGCCATGCTCGAGCTTATGAACAATATGCCTAAGGCTGAAATTCAATTCAATGGCTCGGTCGACGCTCTACAGAAAAAAATCGAATCCGAGCGCATAATCAAAAGCAGCATCTATTTCAACTACTTGAACGCTCTCGATATAAACATCGACTACGACATTAGGAAAGATGTTTACAACTATGTGAAAAAAGCTGATATTGACGGTATGGAGAAATTCTTCAACGAACATATCAAAGGTAAAAAATATACATTTCTGCTTATTGGGAAAAAGAGCGCCATTAATTGGGACGTTGTCGGTCAACTCGGTGAAGTTAAAGAGCTTACACTCGAAGAAATTTTCAATTATTAAGTTGAAACCTCTGAAAAAAACGATAAATGAAGGATTGCCATGCTGAACTTGGTTCAGCATCAATCCTTCAAAAAGTGTGTCAGTCTGCAAGATGGATTCCGAGCTAAACATGGAATGACTCATTTTAATATTTTTT
>CAYLSY010000322.1:0-3098 GCA_964386275.1 uncultured Hyphomicrobiales bacterium | reverse complement strand
TTTCCTTTCGGAATGTGTTTAAGTTTTGTTAATTAATGAAATTTGAATAGATTTGTAACATGCAATTTTCTTAGCGGCAAGGTGTAGTATGGTTTCTGTTCCTTGGAGTTTCGAACTTTGCGCCAACGAGCGAGCCGGAGTCGATGTATGCAATACTAAGTCTCCGGCTTGCTTTTTTTTTGATTAAAAGCAGGCAAGTTTGATTCACTGCGCTTTTCGAGCCATAGACCTCCTATGTTTTTTCAAAAAAAACTAATCCGTTACTCCAATCGTTCGCGTATTCGCTCCCGAAGGCGCAGCCACTCTCAATAAATATACTCCCATCGCATACTGCTCCAAATCAATGCAGATTTCTCGCTCTTCGAGCGATTCGTTTGACTTGTCGAACGAAGAGTAAAAAATGCGTTTGCCGTCGATTGAGTATAACTCTACTGAATGCGTTCCTACATCTTGCGTATTAATTATTACACTTATTATATTATACTCGTTTTCTTCTATTTTTATATTCAACGGCGCAGTTTTCTCTAATAATTTCATCGAGTTGGCGCATATACGGTTCAATTCGAGGCTTCCGTTGGTTTTTTCTACTTCGATAAACGGGTTGTTTACGTTGACTTCGCCGATAAGCAAGTCGTAGTGCGTCTTTTCGGATGTCAGAAGCAATCCGGAGATAGTGGCGGCTTGAGTTTCATACGGCATTATATCTTTTCCGTTGAAAACATAATGCAGGACTCGATTATCGCCATCGATGCGGTTGTCGACAAGGTTATTCGTTATTTCAGGGTAAAGCAATCGTTTGCCGAAAATTATTTCGACATCGTAATCGCAATTCGATATGCCGCTTTCGCCGCAACCGCTTTTAGCATAAAGAGGTATGTCGATATTTGTGCCGATTGTGCCGACGGTATCCGGCAAACGAAGCGATAAAGTTGATTTACCGTAACCGCTTAATTCGACGTTGGTTATCTCGTTGCATGGTTCGATTTCTATTGTCATTGTCGTTGTCGTTTCACCCAAAGCATTCGCTGTGTATTTTATGTCAATTGATTGACTTTTGCCTTGATTTATCACAAACGGAAATTTCATTGCAGTAACAAGCTGAAAATAAATGGGATTAGCAAAATATATGGTGTCTATTTGAATGTCATCTTTTCCTTCATTGGTTAAGTATACTGTTCTTATCGACGACTCGCCGACGCAAACCGTGTCGAATGAAGAATTTAGCATAATATCATATTGATTGAAATAGCTCTTCACTTCGATTGTATCATAAGTTTTGCAGCCGTATTCGTTTTCAGCAATAACGCTGTATTTACCTGCATTATTTACATTTATCGTGCGTGTTTTTTCGCCGGTTGACCATAAGTAACTATTATATTCAACATTTGTTGTCAGTTCAACGCTTTTTCCTTGGCAAACAGAGCTGTCGCCGACGATTTCAACTTGCTGAATTCCGACAAAAACGACATCGGCGCTATCGCTGTAAGTGCAGCCGTCATAAGTTGTTGCTGTAACTGAATATTTGCCGCTTTCGGTAATTTCGATTTCATCGCTAGTTTCGCCGGTTGACCAGAGCAGCTGAGCATTTGCGTTGCAGCGCAAGCGTAATGTATCGCCAACGCATGGCGGAATGCTGCCTTCAACGATTATTTCAGGTGGCTCGGCGAGTCCGCCGAATGTAATTTCGATTGAATCGGAGGCAACGCAGCCGTTTTCGTCGGTTGCTGTAACGCTGTAAACGCCTGATTGTGTTATTGTTATGCTACTTGCTGTGTCGCCGGTATTCCATTTAAAAGCTATGCCGCCGGCGGCAGTCAGAACAGCGGTATCGCCAAGGCAGGGTTTGGTATCGCTTGCCGATACAGTTATGCTAAATGCCGGATATTCAAGCAATTGCACGGTGTCGCGGGCAATGCAGCCGTTTGCATTGCGGACTTCGACCCAGTAGTCGCCTGCAGCGGAAACCGTGATTGACTGCGTCGTGTCGCCGGTTGACCATTGGTAAGAGCAACTGTCGGGATGAGCGGTAAGCTCGGATAGGCTGCCGGTGCAGATTACGGAAGGTTCGGCTTCGATATCAGCTTTTAATGAGTCGGTATATACTTGGATTTCAATAATTGTATCGCAATTGTTGGAATTAGTTGCCGTCAGAGTATATAAACCGTCTTGCGAAACAGTTATTACATTTGTTTTTTCGCCGGTTGACCATAAATATTGCACTTCGGGGTCGAAGCAATTTGCTTTTAATTCAATCGGTTCGCCGTGGCAGCGGTAAACAGGATTTTTGAAATCTAAAGTTACTTTTGGCTGTTCGACGACTTCAACAAATATGCTGTCGATATAGAATTCCTCGTTGATTTCCTCGATACTGAGCTTGTACCAGCCGGTCATTTCGGGTTTTGCGTTGTAAATCTTCGGATTCTTTGCATTTGAAACATAGCCGTTGGGACCTGTCCAATGCGGCGTGCAGATTGGAGTGGGAGCGGTGATTTTGGCAGTGATGTTAATATCGTCGCCTGAACAAACTTTGTTAATGGCTGAAAGCTGAGTCTCGGGGAGCATTAAACCGGCAACGAGGTTAGGAAATGGGTAAAGCGAATTTTCCATATTATCATAGAAATATTCGAAAGCATTCTCTACATAGCCACATTCTAATCCTTTTGAATTTGGATTATTAATTACTCCAATATAATTACTTTTCGAAGGTCCCAAAACATATATTTTATAATTTGGTGCAATTAGCATGCTTCTACCACATCCATTTTCAAGAACTGCTATTATTGAATTCTCGTAACTAGTTAAATCTAATTGATTGATTCTTGCATATTGCCACTCAAGGGGAGCGTCGTAGTTATTTGAACGAAAATACAAATATTTACTATTAGGAGAAAAATCTAACCCTTTAATAAGAATTTTTCCATTAGAATTATTCAAAGTATCTAGATTAACTTCATGTACATTAAATACTTCTCCTGTTGAGTTATCAAAGTCAAATACTTCCAAACTTAGACGTGTATTACCATTACACAAGTCACCTCTATAACTAGCAATTTTAGTTCCATCTAAAGAGCCTTTAAAGATTTCATAACTATTTGATA
>CAYLSY010000321.1:0-3125 GCA_964386275.1 uncultured Hyphomicrobiales bacterium | reverse complement strand
AATAATGCTTATGCTTGAAAATGGCAAATGCTATTTTTTAAAAGAATGCCGCCACCGAGATACGAAACATCTTCCCAGCCTGCATTTTTGAAGGAGCAAGCAGCTTCATGCGAGCGAACTCCTTTTTGGCAAACGAACAAGAGCGGCATAGACGATGGAACTTCTTGTTTTCGCATGTAAATCTCATGCAGCGGGATATGTATACTCGGCTGCTGTAGTGGATACTCGGCAATTTCATCCGGTTTTCGAACATCAATTATTGTGCCTTTGAATGCGCTTAGTTCGGAAATCTTCATACATTTAATATTCCGTGTTTCCTGAGCAATTGCCATCGAACCCAAATGATTCAATACGTTCATCGGCGGAGAATGCGGTGGAGTATAGGCATGCTCAAATTCGAGCAAATCCAATGCTGTGGCAGATTTTGAAGCAAGTATTGAAAAAGCGTCGACCAAACGGGTTACTTCGCCTTGACCAATTGCCTGAAACCCGATAAGCCTCAATGTGCCTACTTCATATACTAAAACTGCAGTAATGTCTTTTGAATCCGGATGGAAATCAGGTCTGTCTGAAAACAATCCGATTACTGACTTGCACTCGATTCCATTGCGATGTGCTTCTGTTTCGCTCATTCCACAAACAGCAAGAACTGTATCGAACACTTTGACCGAAGCTGCCGCTACAGCGCCTTTGAACGTTACTTTATTCCCTGCCATATTCTCGGCAACGACTCTTCCTTGTCGATTGGCAAGTGAACCGAACGGAAATACACCTTTTTTACCAGTTATAAAGTATTTGACTTCGATGCAATCACCCGCTGCAAAAATATCTTCCACGCTTGTTTTCAGAGTATCATCCACTAATATTCCCTTATAATCACCGAGCGTTACCCCGCATGATTCAGCAAGAAATGTATTTGGCTTAACCCCAAGGCACAAGAAAACATAATCGACAAGCGGCGAGTTACCAGAAGAAGATAAAACCTTTAGCTGTCCTGCTTCCTCATCGATTCTATTAATAACAGTATTTAAATGTATAATAACATCTTTCGATTTCAACAGGTTCTCAAATACAGAAGCAATCTCATTGTCAAGGCAGCGGGGGAGAAGGTGATTTTCCTTTTCGAACAAATATGTTTCAATGCCCCACATCGAGACCATAGCCTCGGCAAGCTCGCAACCGATGAAACCACCGCCGATTATTGCTACCGAACCAATTTTGCCGCGTTCAGCCAACTGTTTGAAAGCAATAGCATCATTGGCGCTAAGGAAATTAGAAATTCTGTCGGATTGCGGAATTTCAAAAGGTGTTCTCATTGCTTGGCTGCCTGTTGCAATCAAGAGCTTATCATAATAATAAACGCTTTCTTCTTTTGTTTTCAAGTTCAGGGCGATTAATTGTTTTTTTTCTGGATTAATGCTCAACACTTCTGTATTGGTCAGCGCTTTAATGTTCTTTTCATTTCGAAAATAGGAATCATCACGGACAGAACCATAGCTCGTGCTGATAAGCTCCTTGAAGTCTTCGACATCGCCCGAAGCAAAGAAGGGCAAGCCGCAAGCGCTTACGGATAAAAAAGAGCTTCGTTCAATAATTGTAATGTCATACTCGGAGCCGAGTCTGCGCAAATGGGCAGCAGCCTTGCATCCGGCAGCCATGCCGCCGATAATTAGGATTTTAGTCATACGATTGGATTTGTTTTGAAACTGAAAATTAAGTTATTCAATATGCAAAATAATAATAAAAATAGTTACATTCAAAATTCGATTTTACTCAATATTTGAATCTTCGATTATTTCACATCGTTGGCGATAGATAATTTTGTAACAGCCAACTATTCATTCCATGATTTTATACATCCAACCCTTAAAAACAGGATTTCACAAACAATTATTATTAATGTATTTATTCATCTTTTATTTTTCAATGAAACAATCATTCAAATGAGGCAAAAAAAATGAAAGCGGTAGTAATTGAGAAATACGGCTCGCCCGATGTTCTTTCGATAAGAAATGTGGCCATGCCGAGTTTATCTGATGGCAAAGTATTAGTAGAAACGCGTTGCACGTCGGTCAATCCGATTGATTGCAAAATCCGCAGCGGAGCTTTCCGATTGCTTTTCGGAGGAAAGCTGCCCAAAATACTTGGCGCTGATTTTTCAGGTATAGTCATTGAATCAAATAACCCGGAATTTAAAATTAATGATAGAGTATTCGGGATGCTCGATTATCGGAATGGGGGATGCTATGTAGAGTATATTTCAGCTCCGGTCTCAAATATTTCACAAATGCCGAAGAATATCGGCTTCGAGCAGGCAGCAGTAATTCCGCTTGTGGCGCTGACAGCATTTCAAGCGCTAATACGCTTAGGAAACATACAATCTGGTTCAAAAGTGGTGATTAATGGCGCTTCCGGAGGTGTTGGTTCTGTTGCTGTGCAAATCGCCAAGCATTATAACGCTCGGATAACAGCGGTATGCAGCAAGACTAACAAGGATTATGTTACTAGTTTAGGAGCATTAAATGTTTTAGATTATTCCAATCCAAATTTCCTTGTTGGCTCGGGAAAATTCGATATTATTTTCGATGTTATTGGAAACCTAAAAATGAGTCAATTTGATTCTCACTTGGAGAAAAACGGCATTTATATTTCATTAAAACCAACACCAATCAAGTTCTTACAAGCATTTCTTTTTAAGAGAATCAAGCTTTTGTTTGTGAAACCCTCGAAAGAAGAACTGGAGATAATCAAAACATTGATTGAGTGCGGAAGTTTAAAAGCAATCATTGAAAAAACTTATGACATCGAAGACATTTGTAAAGCTCATATTCATTCTGAAACCGGAAGTATTAAAGGCAAAATATGTATTAAAATCAAATAATTACAAATTATTTGAAACCTCTTTTTATATGAACTTGTCATGAACAAAATTTTTATAATTTTTTCATACAAGACATTAATAAAATTATTCACATTGCATCTTATAAAAAAATTGCTTATATTAACAAATATTAATTAATTTGATTTTTATAAACTTTAATCATTGATTTTTAATTGAATTATATTAATTGCAGAAAAAAAATATTATTAATTGTATAATATTGAAGAAAAAAAAATATAATTTT
>CAYLSY010000320.1:0-3125 GCA_964386275.1 uncultured Hyphomicrobiales bacterium | reverse complement strand
TTATATGCCCACAACAAAACAATCAAGGGTACTATAACAATTAAAAACGGGGAATCCGAACCGGTTATCGGGGCGACAGTAATGCTTTTAGGCACAAATCTCGGCACAAAAACAGACAAGGACGGAAAATTCATTATCAAACGAGTGCCTGACGGGAAATTTATAATGACGATAACACGAGTAGGCTTGAAACCAATTCAAAAAGAAATTAATATCGAACATGTTGCTGGTGACGAGCTTTTACTTTACTTCGAAATGGAAGAAGACCCAATTCAAACGACCAGCATTGTAGTTACAGCCACACGTTCCGATAAGATTTACGAGGATACTCCGATAAAAGTATCGGTTATCGACACTAAAGCACTGCTGGCAACACCTTCGAACAACATCAAAGACGGCTTGCAATTTATGCCCGGCGTTCGAACGGAAACGAATTGTCAAAATTGCGGTTTTTCGCAAGTGCGGCTCAATGGACTCGAAGGCAAATATTCGCAAATATTGATAGATGGACGCTCGATATTCTCAGCCCTAAACGGTGTTTACGGCTTGGAGCAAATTCCGCTGAATATGCTTGACCGCATAGAAATCATCCGAGGCGGCGGCTCCTCGCTTTACGGCGGAAATGCCATTGCAGGAGTAATCAATATCATTACCAAAGACCCTTGCTTTAATACATTTACTTTAGATTACAAGCAAAGCTTCGTCGACGGCAAAACTCCGGATTTTCTTGCATCGCTCAGTGGCAGCGTTATCAGCCCGGAGCAAGACTACGGACTATATTTCTGGGGAAGCAAGAACTATCGCAATCCTTGGGACGCCAATGACGACGGCTATACTGAAATTGGCTTGCTGAACACGCAAAATTTCGGCGGCAAGGCTTACTATCAACCAAATACAAAAGATAAATATACTTTGGAAGTGAATTTCATTGACCATCTTATCCGAGGCGGCGATAAACTAAATTTGCCGCCTCATTTCACCGATATAACCGAACAAGCAAGGCATCGAACATCTTCTATTTCTACAAATTATTATAGAATATTAAACAACGGCAATTCAAAGTTGAATATTTTCGCTGCTTACCAAAACACCGAAAGAGAGTCATATTATGGCTCAGGTCAAGACCCAAACGCTTATGGCACAACTAAAAACGATTCATATAACATAGGCGCATCCTTGGTAATGAATGCCGGAAGTTTTGCCGGAATTCACCTAATTACAATTGGTTATGACTACATTTATGATTGGATGATTGATTCTGCGCCGTCATATGACCGGTTAATCGACCAAACCGCATATTCACATGGAGCTTACCTGCAAGACGATTGGTCGTTAACCGAAAGCTTTAACTTGCTTTTAGGGGCAAGAGTCGATAAGCATAATCTAATTAATAACGCTATTATCTGTCCTCGAGCCAGCCTTATATACAAGCCATTAGAGGATTTATCGATTAGAGCCGTTGCGTCGACAGGTTTTCGAGCGCCTCAGGCTTTCGACGAAGATTTGCATATAACGCAAGTTGGTGGCGAGGGATTTGTTATTTTTGTAGACGAAAACTTGAAGCCGGAATACTCGAAATCAATTAGTGTGTCTGTTGATTACTCATTGAAATCACTTGACTTACCGGTTTCGCTATCACTTGAGTATTTCTATACACAGCTCGAAGACGCTTTTGTGTTGGAAAACACTGGAAGCGACGCCAACGGCAACTTGCTTATGCTGCGCACAAACGGAGACAAAGCAAAGGTTTACGGCAGCACGATTGAAGCGATGCTAATGGTTTCCAACAATATGTATTTCAAATCCGGCATCACAATACAAAAAAGCCTGTATAATACTGAAGTCGAATGGTTTTCTGGCGATCCCGATGCCGGATTGTCAGCAAAATACTCCGACCAAATCCTAAGAACGCCGGATATTTACGGTTATGCCGCTGCATATTTCATGTTTTTAAAAGACTTTACGCTCGATTTGAATTGTGTTTATACCGGAAGCATGTTTGTTCCGCATTATGCTGGTTATATAAACGATAATATTTTAGTTAAAACACAAGAATTTCTTGATTTTTCATCTAAATTGACGTACGAAATAATACATAATCCTTCGCTTAAAATCTCAGCCGGGGTGCAGAACATATTCAATAGTTACCAAACAGATTTCGATAAAGGCATCAACCGCGACGCCGGTTATATTTATGGTCCGGGCAAGCCAAGAACGCTCTTTTTCGGCATTCAGACTTCAATATAAGTCTATTGCACAAAAAACTTTAAAAAGATGGGCTTCTGTTCATAAATGAAGCCCATTTTTTAATGGTTAAGCCAATCAACTCTTTTAAGCACATACAAATACTCTTCGGCGCATGGCGGCAGGCAACGTTTGTAAGAGTATTCCTTGATTACGTCATACCCTAAAACAAGATTAGAATTAATCATGTATTTATCATCGATTATCCAACACCATTTTTTATTTTCCAATACATTATATTTGGAATCATAGAAGTACCAAGCGTTGAATTCAAGAGTTCCGTCTATTTCGACAGGAGAAATCTGCAAATCATTAGTTAAAAATGAAATTGCCGCATACCTTTGCCTGTTATACTGCATAAAATCAACTTGAACGAGAATCGAAATCAGGACTATTATTGCCGCCAATGCTGCAGAAAGCTTTTTGATTAATACTGCAAATTGCTCATCCTTAATCTGATTAAGGAGAATGCCGATAACCAGCGGAAAAATTGGAATAAGATATCTCGTGAACATATTTTGTGTGCTTATCGGCAGCATATATGCAAAAAAAGTAGAAATAATAAATGGCATAACGCCTGAATTTTTAGAAAAAATATTTTTAAATGTCCTAAATTTCTTAATATGAAATACAGAAACACATAGAGTGAAAAAACCAGATAAGTAACTGAAAATAAATAATATATATATCATTAAATTTGAAATTGCAAAATTATTTTTCGCATTAATACTATTTATAGAAGTCACATCTCCAGTTGTAACAATCCCCGCAAACAAATGCCCGCGCATTATCAATAAGTAGTTATTCTGTATATACATTAAGTATAAAAACATACTTAATGTAGTAAGTGTAATGATAATTGATACTAAAACATGAATTCT
>CAYLSY010000319.1:0-3126 GCA_964386275.1 uncultured Hyphomicrobiales bacterium | reverse complement strand
TTTCGCAGGTACAAAATCGTTATTTCTTGAAAGTTGCCCTCGATTTCGAAACAGCAAAAAATGTAAAAGAAATCCATAAAGCTAATCTGGAATATCAAAAGAAAATTAATAATATCTTGCTTGTATTCTCAATTGTCGTTGGAATACTTGCCATTGTGCTGTTCTTCTTATATAGAAGCAAATTAAAACTAAATAGAAACCTTGTTATCGAAGCGGAAATCCGAAAAGAAGCCGAGGTTACATCAATGAAAAATGCTGAGCGTTATAGAAACCTCTCTAATAATCTCCCAATCGGTGTTTATCAAATCGACAGCGATGGCGTTTTACTATTCGGTAATCCTTCGCTTTTTAAAATACTCGGCATCGAAAGTAACTTAATTGATTCGGCAATAAAGTATACAGATTATTTAAATGACGAAGAATCAATCGTTGAGTATTCAAAGAGAATGGCAACTAACTCATTCATTTCGGAATACTCAATAAAAAACGCTCAAGGTCATAAAGTATGGGTCCGCGATTTAGGCAGGATTTCATCAAACTCTAATGGTAGAACAACTTACGAAGGCACAATCGAAGATATTTCCGAAAAAATCAAACTCATCGACGAAATTCGAAACGCAAAAGAAAAAGCCGAAGAAGCCAACGAGCTTAAAGGTGTCATTCTTGGTAATCTCGGACATGAGATAAGAACACCGTTGAATGGTATATTAGGTTTTTTAACCATTCTCTCAAGCGATTTATCAAAAGAACAGAAGAACCTTTTACCGCCTTTGATTCGTTCGGTTCATAGATTGGAAAGAACACTGAACTCGCTCGTGGCTCTTTCCGAAATCGAGTCTAAATTTAAATCTTTGAACTTGACTAGGACTCATTTGCCGACTTTTATTGATGAATATGTCGTCGTTTTTTTTAATGATATAATCAAGGAAAAGAAACTTGGTTTCGAAATAGAGATTCTTGATAACGATACTTATAGCAATATAGATATATATTTGTTAAACCAAGTTTTCTTTAATATAATCGACAATGCAATTAAATTTACTTCGTCAGGAGTTATTTATATCATTGTCGGTAAAACTGTTCAAGATGGTAAAAGTTTTAATTATATTCAAATAAAAGATACGGGTTGCGGAATAGAAACCGATAATCTTAGTCTGATATTCGAACCTTTCCGCCAAGAAAGCGAAGGCTTGGAGCGAAATTACGAAGGTTTGGGACTTGGATTGACAATATCAAAGAAAATGATGGACGTTCTCGATGGCAAAATCATTGTTGAAAGCCAAACCGGAGTAGGCTCAAGCTTTTATTTGCTCTTCGAGGAAAATTGATTAATCTTTAAAAATTACTTTTTATGAATAACGAAAAACCAATCGGCGTGTTTGATTCCGGAATCGGAGGACTAAGCGTTTTAAAGCAATTTGTGCGATTCCTTCCGTTCGAAAAATACATTTATTTAGGCGATACCGGCAGAGTTCCTTACGGAAATAAATCTGCCGAAACTATTAAGCGTTATGCCAAAGAAAGCGTCGAATTTTTGAAATCGAAAGATGTCAAACTGATAATTATTGCTTGTAACACTGTATCATCAGTTGCTCTCGATGCAGTTGAACAATCATCAAACGTTCCATTTATCGGAATGATTCAACCGGCTGTTGCCGCGGCGCTTAGGGCGACCCAAAACAATAAGCTCGGAATTATCGGCACCCGCGGAACAATAGCCAGCAAGGCATATAATACTACAATTAGCCAATTGGGCAATACAAGCTCAATATCGATAACCGCTAGAGCTTGCCCATTGTTTGTGCCTCTGGTCGAAGAAGGACCTGATTGGATTGCTCATCCTTCGACCCGATTGATTGCTGAAGAATATTTAAAAGATTTTCTTGTGGAAGGGATTGATACTCTTATTCTCGGATGCACGCATTATCCGTTTTTACATCAATTGCTAAGCGAGATTTTGCCCGGAGTGGCTCTAATCGATTCCGGTGAACACTCAGCAGTCGGCGCTATCAAGCTCCTTGCAGAAATGGGCGCTTTAGCTGCAGAAAAAAATGAATTTCTCAAAAAACCCGATATCGATTTCTTTTTTACCGATATTCCGGTTAATTTTTACGATACTGCGCCAAGATTACTCGGCTTTCCTATCGAAAGTCCTCATAGAATCAATCTTGGCCAATAATCATCAATGGCTGTTATGGAAGAGAAAATAAAAGAGTTGGAAGGATTGGTCGACGAGCTTAGCACAAGACTTGCGGAATCCTTTTATCAGACGATACAAATTCTTTCGTCCGTAGTCGCCTCAATAGAGCATTATTACGACGGCAGCCATTCGCGCTGGGTATCTCAAAAAAGCTCAGAAGTTGCCAAAAAGCTCGGTATGAATGATGCTGACGCCTTTGAGATTGAAATTGCAGGTCTGCTCCATGATTTAGGAAAATGCGGATTTAAAGACTCTTTGCTTGCCAAATTCACAAATGAGATGAAGGGCAACGAGTTCATGCAATATGCCCAACACCCGCTCATTGCAAAGCAAATGCTGTCGAAGCACTCCGGTTTCGATTCGATTTGCGAAATAATCATGCAGCATCACGAAAAAATCGATGGCTCCGGCTTTCCATACCATCTAATGGGCAAGGAAATCAACCCCGGCGCTGCTATTATTGCCGTTGTCGATTGCTACCACAACATATTTTACAGACGATTGCGAGATCGTTCGGTCGCCACGCCGACTTCTTTGCAAGTAGCCAATACAGCAGCCTATATGGAATCCACACAAAGCCGTTTTGCCTCGTCGATGAACTATCTGCATATAAAAAAAGGAAACCTCTTCGATACCAAAGTTGTGGAAGTTTTTACCGAGATAATCGAAGCCGAACGAAAGGTATTCGGAAATAAAATTACAATGCGTCTGCCAATTGGCAAACTCGAGCCGGGTATGATTTTCGCCGAAGATTATTTCACATCATATGGAATGCTGATTGCCGCACGCGGCGAAACTATTACCGAAGACGTTAAACGCGCTCTGATGCGCTTTGCCGAATCCGGCGAACTGCCGATAAAGATACTGGTGCTTAAATAATTTCTATGATAAAGAAAAATTAAATATTTTATAATTATGCACATATT
>CAYLSY010000318.1:0-3146 GCA_964386275.1 uncultured Hyphomicrobiales bacterium | reverse complement strand
TCATTTCACATTTCACACTTCACATTTCACATTCCACATTTCACATTTCTCATTTCACATTTCTCATTTCACATTTCACACTTCACATTTCACATTTCACATTTCTTATTTCACATTCCACATTTCACATTTCACCTATGGATTTAGAAGTTTCAGCAGTGTCAATGTTTCGCGTTCCATAGTATCGAGCGAATATTTT
Organism: uncultured Hyphomicrobiales bacterium; assembly: GCA_964386275.1. GTDB lineage: Bacteria > Bacteroidota > Ignavibacteria > Kapaibacteriales > UBA2268 > CAYLSY01. The sequence goes on along the minus strand of CAYLSY010000318.1, from coordinate 2,947 downwards.
GCAGCCATAACAAATAACGGAATAGACGCCAGTAATACAAGCAATCCAACAACAACTTTCAATTGAAAACTCAATATGAAAATATTCGTTTGCGGCGCAACTCGAGCCAAAAGCACAAGTCCAAGATTAGTCATAAACAGCGCAACCAGCACCGGCGCAGCCATTTTCATGCCTAGAATTAGCACGCTCGTAGCCATACGAATCAGCACAAGGTAAGCCGGTTCGGTAAACTCAAAAGTTGTTATAGGTATGGCTTTTACGCTCATATATATGCTTTCAATCAGGAAGTGGTGTCCGTTAATGAACAGAAAAAGCATCAGCACAATCATTTCTTTCAATTCGCCGAGTAATGTCGGCAAATCCTCACTTGAAAACATCAATCCGGTCTGGTAGCCAATTTCGAAATCGAGCAAGCCGCCTGCAAAACGCGCAGCATAAAACACCATGTTTGCCGAAAAGCCGATAAGCGCTCCGACGAAAAACTCTTTCAGCACGATGAAAAGAAGGGCATAAATATCAAATTCTATTAATGGCTGCTGCTGCCAGCCGGCGCTTGCCAAAGAAGCAGCCATAATGACAGCAAGAAACACCTTGGTCTGCGGCAAAATGGCATTGCTTCGAAAAAAAGGACCAGCAATGAACATACCCATCAACCTGATGAAAAGCAGCAAGCCGATGATAAACTTACCAGTAAGAAAATTTATGTCAGCCACATCGGGCATATATTAACCTAGGTATATGATTCAATTTACTTTAATGTCGGTATCAGATTAATTAATTCCAGTGTAAAATCCTTCATTTTGCTTATCATAAACGGCAAAATCACGACTGTTACAAGGAAAACCGCAATAAGTTTCGGCACAAAAGTCAAAGTCTGCTCTGAAATCGATGTTGCAGCCTGAAAAATTGAAATTATCAATCCGACTACTAACGAAACCAAGAGCAACGGTCCGCAAATCATTAGAACATAATAAAATGCGTCTCTAACAATTTGCATTATCATTTGGTCGGTCATATCTATTCCTTGTGAAATTTTGTTATATAAATCATGGAGTTATAATACTTTTCATCAGCGATTCGATGACCAGATACCATCCATCGACTAAAATGAACAGCAGCACTTTAATCGGCAGCGAAATCAGCTGCGGCGGCAGCAAAAACATACCCAAGGACATTAAAATACTCGAAATAATCATATCCAGCACGAGAAACGGCACGAATAATAGAAATCCGATTTGAAACGCAATTCGCAATTCACTGATTGAATAAGCTGGAATTATAGTCCAAGTCGAGACTTCCGAGACATCGGAGGGTTTGTCTCCGCCGCTCAGCTTTATGAATAAAGCAAGGTCTTCTTCGCGGGTGTGCTTGAGCATGAAATTGCGGAAAGGCTGAGTCATGCTGTCGAGCGCTTGCGATTGAGAAATTTCGTCCCGTAAATAGGGCTGCAATCCATTTGTGTTGGCTTCGTTCAAAACGGGCTGCATGACAAAAAACGTCAGAAACAGCGCTAGTCCCGTTAATAATTGATTTGGAGGTTGAGTTTGAGTGCCGAGCGCTTGCCGTAGAAAGTGAAAGACGACTATGATTCGTGTGAAGCAGGTCATCATTATCAAAATCGATGGAGCAAGAGTTAAAACAGTAATAACGGCAAGGATTTGCAGCGTCATCGCGAAATCTTCGCCGCCTTGAGCCTTGTCCACTGATACCGAAATTTTTGGTAATGCTCCAAAGCCTTGCTGTTGTTGCGAAATTGCGTTACTCGAAGCGAAGAACAACAGCAGCGCTGATAATATTATTATAATTTTTCTATGTTTGTTCGACATTTATTTTAGTTGCGTCCTGCAAAAAATTTCCAATTTTTCTGTTCATATGACAAAAGAAATGCCAAGGATCGAATTTCAGAAAATAATTCGATATTATCTGAGAAAATAACTAATTTTTAATTATAAAATAAAGAGCCTAAATATATTTAACTAATTGATAAATATATTAATTGCACATATTAAACGTTTTATTATACTTTCTAAATAAAAATTCAGATTATTCGAATGAAATAGTGAATTGAATGGAAATAATGGCTGAATAATAACATGTGGAGCATTATTAGCCAGAGAAAAAAAATTGCTTTGACAAAAGAAACGTGAAATGAGTGAATTTTTAAATTAACTATTTTTCATCAACCAAATACTCGACAATACCGATTGAGTCGTTTGCTTCGACTGTGATGTTCACTTTTTTAGGAGAGAAATATAAAATATTGACAAGAAATGGTATGATAGTAATTTTAAAAGTCATATTAATCAATTTTCACGTTAAACTTCTTTTCGAAAAATCTGATGACCTTGTCGGCTAGAAGGTGTAAATAGTAAACATTATTCAATACTTGCTCGAAAATTTCGTAAAGGTTCTCATCGACGTATTCATGCGCAATTTTATTCCGCAATTCCCGCAGCATGATGAACTCGTCGGCATCTTTGACCAATCCGAAGCGTTCGAGAATATTGGCGGTATCGATTATTGTTTGCGGAAACTCATGCAAAGCGCGAAGCAATGCCCTAATCAGCTTTTGCGTTAATATATCGGTCGAGCGGGCATATCGAGCGGTGAGCGATTCGTATGATTCGAGTTCTTCGTCGTTGTAGTCGGATTTGACACCTATGGCGCTGCATTTTTGGTAAGAAGCGTCCAGCTGTCTTAATGATTTTTTTAAATAAGCAACATTTTCGTTAAAATATCTAAACACTTCATTTTTCATAACTTAACTGCATCAATTTTAATAAGTTGATAAAAAGAGTTATCGTCCGATTCGGTGAAATTGACGATGTCGATTTTTTGTTCGCCGATTTGCTTGAATAATTCAATTTTAAATTTCATTATTTGATTTAGAGATAGTTTTTCTGGTGAAACGATGAGCAAATCGATGTCTCCGCCTGATTCGTCGGTA
>CAYLSY010000317.1:0-3166 GCA_964386275.1 uncultured Hyphomicrobiales bacterium | reverse complement strand
CCCGAGTACGAGAAACAGCGCTGAGAGCGCTAAAACAAGGAATCTTTTCATAAAAAACCTCAAAAAAAAATATTAATACGATTTATTATTCAGCTCAACGATTGAGCCGTTTTTCTTTGGTAGTATGAAATGCTATTTAGTCCTTGCTCTTGGGTTTTCTTTCCTGAATAAATAGTTGTTTGTATCCTGCCGAAAATCAATAATCTCAGACAGAATTACTTTACATTACAGGACTGAACCGAATTCTTACCTAAAACATCCGACTCGCCGTTTTCCACGTTTGTAATAATAAAGAAATTGGAGCCTGTGTTGTCGTTCATCAGTTCAGTAATCAAGATATTGTTGTCGTTTGACCACTCGATTTTTTTAACTAATCCATAGTATTTGAATGACTTAAGCATGCGTCTATTATTTCCGTTTTTATCCATTACAATTAAATAATTGTCAGTACCGGTATATTCGACATAAGCGATCAAGTTACCGTCATTCGAAAAACTAGGCGCCGACTTAATATAGCCGCTTTTAGTGAGTTCAGTCTCAACTTGCGTATCGGTCCTTACGGTTGTGATTTGGCTGTTTTTAACTCCTGCAATAAGGTTTTCTGTTGGAGACCAAGAAATTGAAGGATAAAAATTGATGTTAGCTTCGAAGCCACTCGAAATGGATTTTCTATTTTTCCCGGATAAATCGCAAATACATAATTTAACGCTGTCTGAGGGTAATATTGAATCCGTGATAAATGCAATTTGCGTTCTATTGCCGGATAGAACTGGTACAGATTCATACGCCAAGTCTGAGACGATTTTTATCATCTTTTGTCCGTCGGCAATCCAAATCTCGCTATGTTTTTTTAATGCCTCAATTTCTGAACCATATGTTGTAATAAGAAGGGTATTGTTGTTCAAAACGTAAGGCGTAAAGTATCTTTCCTTTTCTATATTAAAGGCTTGCATCTTGCCGGTAATCGGATTATACAGGTATGTTTGGTTGCTCGAACGCTCTTTAACGACGACGACTCCGTTATTATAATCCTGAGAGTATAATACATAGTCATCAAGCACTTTTTCTGAAGATTTAGTTGAAATATCGTATTGATAAACGACAGTGGAATCTCCGGAAAAAGCTGTATAGAGCAGAATAAAGCTATCTGAAGTTGCTGGAGGGTCGACAACGCTTTCATTACAAGAACAAAGCAGCAGAACCGACAACCAAGCGAACAGAATTACCATTTTCATAACTCTTTTCCTTGAAATGAGTTTATTTCCATATTACAAAGTTTAATAAAATAAGAAATATTCTTGTAAATACCAAAAAAAAAAGCAGCCCGAAAGCTGCTTATTTTTTAAAGGTTTTTCATTATCAATAATTATCTATCTGCGCGCGTTGCAATTTATCCGAAAAGTCGATATAGACTGTCTTCCATTCGGTGAAGATGTCGAATACCGTCCAGCCGCCTTCGCGATGACCGTTGCCGGTGCCTTTGACGCCGCCGAAAGGCATGTGGGCTTCGGCTCCGATTGTCGGAGCATTGACGTAGGTGATACCTGCTTCGATGTCGCGAATCGCCGTGAAAGCGTCATTGACGTTGCGTGTGTAAATCGACGACGACAGACCGAAATCAACCGAGTTTTGCAATTCGATGGCATGTTCGAGCGAATCAGCCTTGACAACCGAAAGGATTGGACCGAAGATTTCTTCTTGGAATAGCTTCATGTCTTTGGTAACGTCGGCAAAAATTGTAGGTTCGAAGAAATAGCCCTTGTCCAAATCACCACCGGTAGCGCGCTTGCCGCCGCAGACAAGGCGTGCGCCTTCTTTCAAACCGGTTTCTACGTAATATTCGCATGTTTTAAGCTGTTTTTCGTGAATGACGGGTCCGACTTCGTTGCCTTCGACTAAGCCACTGCCGAGTTTGAGTTTGCGAGCGCGTTCAGCCAAAAGGCCGATAAATTCGTCGTAGCAATCTTTATGCAATATAAGGCGCGATGTAGCCGTGCAGCGTTGGCCTGTCGTGCCGAATGCGCCCCATAGGCAGCCTTCGATAGCGGTGTCGAAATTGGCGTCTGGCATGACAATCATGGCGTTTTTACCGCCCATTTCGAGCGAAACGCGCTTGTTCAATCGTCCGCAGATTTCGCCAAGTTTAAAGCCGACGCTGGTCGAACCGGTGAACCCGATTACGTTTGCTTCAGGATGCTCGACCATCATGTTGCCCATGTCGCCTTTACCGAGCAGAACGTTGAAAACGCCCGGCGGCAAACCGGCTTCTTCCATGATTTCGGCAAATACGACGCCTGAATGAGGCGCATCCTTCGACGGTTTATAGACAACCGTGTTGCCTGCTGCAATAGCAGGTAAAATTTTCCACGACGGAACTGCAATCGGGAAGTTGAAAGCGGTAATCACGCCGACGACGCCGCAAGGGACGCGGAACGACATGTTCATCTTGTTTGGCATTTCGCTCGGTGCGTTGTGTCCGAACAAACGGCGGGTTTCCGAAGCCGCATAATATGCGGTGTCGATTGCTTCTTGGATGTCGCCTTCGGTTTCGAAGGTAGGTTTGCCCATTTCGCGGGTCATAATACGCGCAATCTCTTTTTTGCGACGGTTGAAAATGTCCCCGACAACTCGCAAATAATCACCGCGCTTCGGAGCAGGCACCAATCGCCATTTCTTGAAAGCTGCACGTGCCGCTTTGAATGCCGCATCGACGTCTTCGGCGCCCGAAAGCGCAAATTCGCCGATAATATCTGTTGTGTCTGCCGGATTGATGTTTTGGAATGTCTTGCCGCTGGCTGCCGGGCGCCATTCGCCGTTGATGTAGTTCTTGAATTGTTCCATTTTGCCTTTTATCCTTTAAAAAAAATTAAAAATCTATTTCAGCTAACCCATTTCGTTTTTACCAAGGAATACAAAATTATGGTTTTTTATTGAAAATATTTGAATAAAAATATCTTCTTTTGTTATAAGCCGAATTTATTTATTTTTGAAGATAATAACTCTCATAACGAATGGACTTTATGAACAGTAATTATGAGATTATTTTATTATTGTGATTAATACAGAAGAAAATAATTAGTTGTTCTTTATTTAATTTCCTAATAACTGCCATAAGCGTTTAATTTTTAAAAACATAAGCTCTGACAACAAAAATATATAGTAAATT
>CAYLSY010000316.1:0-3166 GCA_964386275.1 uncultured Hyphomicrobiales bacterium | reverse complement strand
AATAAGTATCTTCAAGGATAATTCCATTATCAATAATATCATCATAATATACTTCAGCTTGTTCAAATGTATGAATAGCAGACAATTTTGACGATAGAGAAGATTCAATAAAATCCAATAAATCGTTCGCGTCATGATAATCTGGCACGTATCTTTTAAAGAGCTCATCAACAGAATTATTTGAACGTTGTTTAAAGAGATTAATTATCTCTTGTCCGGATTTAGTCTCTTTATAATTTTCCCATAAGAATTGATTGATTTTCATTTTTAAGAAAGCCACTATATTACAATTAATTTATTAATTTATCTACTCATCCGATGACTTCCGTGTCATCGGATGAGTCAAGTCATTACATCATATCGAAATCGATAAACCCTTCCTTGACGTCGAGCATGGCATTGACGATTAGTTCGACCAAGCCGCCGTAATGCAGACCGGACTTTTCCTTTGCGCCGTAAAAATCGAAGATGTCGCGGATTGCGCCTTTGCAGTTCGAGCATGGCGCGCAGACGTATTTAGGCGAGTTCGACGTCAGGTCGGTATCGGCGAAGGCTTCGAGTATTTGACGGAATTTTTTGCGTCCGGCGACGAACATCTTCCAATCGTTGAAGTTGTAGCCGCTCATAATCGCAAATCCGCTACCACCGCCGCAGCAGTAGTTGTAAGGTCCGTGCGGATTCATTTCGCGGAATTGTGGGGCAATCGCTCGCAAAACTTTGCGCTGCGGCTCGATTACGCCCATAGCGCGCGTCAAATTGCAAGGGTCGTGCAGCGTTACGGGGAAATTGTTTCGTTCGGGGTCGAGCCGGAGTTTGCCGCTGAAAACGATGTCCGCCATCAATGTCATCGCCGATTCGCGCGGAATGCCTTCGCTGACGATACGGTCGGCAATCACGCCCAGCGCCTTGCTTTCGTGTCCGCACTCGCCCATGACGATTTTCTTAACGCCAAGTTTTTTAGCAATTTCGAAGTGCTTGAGCGCAATGCGCGCCAACTGCACATCGTCATAGAACAAGCCGTAGTTGACGCCGTCGTAGCCGGCGATGTCGGACGATAGCGTCCAAGAAATGCCGGCGGCTTCGAGTATGATGGCGAATGCGCCCGGATTGTCGGGCCACGCAAGGATTTCGCCGGCGTTGTGAATCAGCAGCACATCGGCGCCGGCAACGTCCCATTTTGTTTCGACTTTGAAACCGACTCGGTCGGTCATGTCTTCATCGACGAAATCGAGGTTATCCTTGACCACAAGCGGACTCATGCCGGTCGATGAACCTATAGAGAGTTGTTGAACAGTGCCTTTTTCGTGCAGCTCGCGCGGCGCAAGACCCATTTCGAGGCTGAACAGCTTGCGCAATTCATGAGTTATCAAGCCGTTATCGACGCCGATGGGGCAAGTTTGAGCGCAGCGGCGGCAAAGCGTGCAACGGTAAGACAACTCGAACAAACGGGCAATCAAATTCCAATTCAGCTCGATATCGCCTTGCTGGAACTTCTTCAACATGGGGCTGCCGGGTTTGACGTATTTGAAATACAAGCGGCGCAACACTTCCGACCGGTAAGTCGGACGATAGATTTCGTTGTAACCGCTTTCTTCATAGACAGGGCAACTTTCGACGCAGGTTTGGCACTTGGCGCAATGTTCCATCGAAAGCGTCAGCGGCTGCAAAAAAGCCCAGTTGTTTTCCTTCGAAAATAATTTCTTCAAACCCGATAAGAAGGCTTCGACGAGCTTCTGCTCTTCTTCTTCGGATTTCGGCTTCGGCAAACCGACAGCCATAACGCCGTCGAGCGAGCCTTCGAATTCGGACATCTGCTTTTCGGTCAAACGTTTGAATCCTGGCAAATCTTCCATCTTGTCGTAAGGCGCAGGCAGCGGAATCAGGTTTTCGAGTTCGATTTGCGTGAGTTGTTCCGCATCGCTGCTTATATCTTTTATCTTTATTTTATTCATTTTTGTTCTCCTTTAGGCGCGTTATCAGAAGCTACTGCAATCCAGTTTTTCTTGCCGTCGGAGCCGATATGAGGCGCCGCCCACGAAACGTTGTAATTGAGCTGCTCGGCAAGTTTGCGTCCCATTTTACTGTTGGGATCGTCGTTCGGAGCATCTTCCCAGCGGATTTTATGATAAGTAAAATACTTCGTAAAAAAGTGTGTCATGTGGGTAAACGGCAGATAAACAAGGAAAAACAGCGTTATTGCAATATGAATATAGCCCCAAACGGGCATCGACGAAGTAACTTGCATCGCTCCGAATGTAATCATCGCTTTGAAATAAGCAATTGAATTGACAACATAGTTTTCATCAACAATTAGCCAAACAAGCAGCGAAGCATATATTGCGCCGATTAGTATGATATTGAAAAAGTGGCTTGGCGAGCTGAATTTCGCAAGTCCTGAATCGGCGATACGAAGGAAAAACATGCGAATTGAACCGATTATTCCGATAATCGAACCCACCCATGCAATTGCGTAAATTGCTGTTACAATTACAAATAATACCGGATTCTCATTGACTATTGTTTGCGGCCACAAAAGGACAATCCAGGCGGCAATTTTAATCAGCACAACATTGAATATCATCATATAAAGCGCAAAGTGAAATGGAAACGTGCCGCTCCACAGCGCTTTGTTATGCTCCCAAACTGCTTTGAGAAACACGATTTCCGGTATCATCACTTTGAGTTCGCCGAGGTGGTCTTTTTCCTGCTTTTTTGTCCACCAATCGACTTCTTCGAGCCGCGAACCGCCATAGCTGGCGCGCCCTTTTTCGTGAGGCACGGGGTATAGCTCCCAGCGCAAGTGCGCAGGCGCCGTTGCAATGCGGATAAACCTATAAACAACCGCTATGATGAATATAAGCAGCGATAGGTACGTCAAAACTTGAAAGATTGTGCCAGTCATGTTTTTCCTGAATAAATATTTGTAAAAATAATTAATTTTTAAGCAAGGGAAATATGAATAATAATTAATATAAGAAATAGAATCTCTGACTTTTCATTATTCAATTCCTTATTGAAGCCCAATACACTTCATTAATAAAAAAAGAACTTATCTTAAAAATTCAATATAATTATTCGTTTGCATAAATGCTATAAGGTGATTCATAATGTATTCTTTGCGTTGCTCAAATTATTAATAAAAACTCAAATGCAGGAAAATTATTTT
>CAYLSY010000315.1:0-3180 GCA_964386275.1 uncultured Hyphomicrobiales bacterium | reverse complement strand
ATGAAATCAACTTTTTCAGGCGATTGGGAGCTGTTGTTTGAGGGAGTCATTAGCTTGGGTGCAGTCGGAACAGATTGAATGTCGTCATAAGCGCCCAAAGAATAAGTAGTCGAGATATTATTGACTAAATATTCTTCTGATTGCTGCCGATAGTCATTAACATATATATCTGAACAAGTTATATCCGATGCGATCATCTGAATATTCAAATTTTGTTCAAATAGAGCTAAAAAAATTAATAGAAGAAATAATTTTTGAGCTTTCACTGCCATGCTCCTCAAAAATAATAGTGCAGTAAAACCATTATGATAATTTCGGCAGCAATTATTACAAATGACCCTAAAACAATGAATCGCTGAATAGTTGGTAACGATAACAATTTTTATTATAAAGAAAATGAAACCATTCTAATAATGCTTATCTTTCTTTAAATTCACATTGTATACGTTTGAAAAGTGGCAATCGCCCACTACTTTATGCTGCCGCAGTAGAAAGGTTCATTCAGAACCTATTTTCTAATAGCTTAAATTACAAATAATTAGAGTGAAAATCAAGATTTATTTTCATTTTGTTTAAATTGGCAACATTTTTTTTACTTTATCGTCAAAAAATATTACAATTCTGCATTGCTATTTGAAAAAAAATATTTAAGTTAAAGAAAAATATTTTGAGGGAAATATGAAAATACTGTTAGCATTATCATTGTGTTTATTCTTGGTTATTGGCATTAACGCTTATTCTCAGGACGATGAGGAGGAATACAACCCGTTAAAATTCTTCAAGGAAAGGTATGAAGAGAAATACAACGAGCCGTATGAAGTCATGTGGCGCGCCATTAAACTTTCGCTACAAGATGTCGATTGCCTTATTGCGATGGAAAATAATCAGCAAAACGACAATGGCTTATATCAAGGAGTTATTCGTTCGGATTTCTGCGTTTTAGCTAGCGGCACCGATACAACCAGCGATGTATTGAAGCGCTACAGCCTTGAAATGCCTGCAATTATGGGAGCATCGTGGGAAAACGGCAGGATTCAGTATACTTACTCTTTGAAAGAACTTGAAGACGGTTCTTGCACACTTGTTCTTCGAACGGAACTTAGCGGCAGGGAAGGTTTCGTGACTACCGAAGTGCATTTTTGGAAATCGAACGGCATATTGGAACACGAAATGTTTGAACTTATCAAGAAAAACATACCAAAAGCTAAATCTGAAAAGAATTAAATGTATTTATTTCAATGAAATACAAACTTAAAACCCAGCCGCCACAGTCGCTTGTAACAGAAGTTCAAGGTTATGATGATTATTGTGATACTTTCGTTGTCGCCGCAGGCGAAAATATTTCATTCGACGAGTTAACAACGGTTTCGCTCACGACAAATCCAAAATGGGTGGATTTTTTGGTTTGGCTCAGAAATAAAATAGTAAGGCTTTTCGGATTAATTACTGAAATGCCCGATACATCAGGCATTGATAAGGCAAAAACAATAGAGCCCGGCTGCAATGTCGGGTTCTTCAATGTGTTGAAGCGCAACGGCGAAGACATACTGATGGGCAACGAAGACAAGCACCTCGATTTTGTTCTTTCTACTTATATTTTCAGGAACTCAAGCAACGAGCGCATTTTTGCTATTACGACTAAAGTTAAGCTAAAAAACACGTTCGGCAAAGCCTACTTCAGCTGCATCAAACCCTTCCATAGTCTCATACTTAACTCAACTATGAAGAGATTGAATAAGTATATCAAACAGTCCGAAAGCTTCTCTTAACGCAATATCACAAACTTTGAGTAATGGCTCATATTTCTATTTCTTGAATATAAATAATATATGCCGTTCGGATAAATTGATACGTCAATACTGCTTTTTTCACCGATGGCAAAAGACCTGAAAACAGTTTCGCCTAAGTTATTGTAAATAATAATTTCAGTTTCATTGTCGGGTAGAGCAATATTAATCTTATCCTGAGCTGGATTAGGGTAAATAAGCACATTACCTTGAGAAAAATTCTGCTTTTCCTCTACCAATACTGGAATGCGCGTGTCGATGGCGGTGATGCAGAGCGCTTTATTGGGGCTGTTCAAAATGCTGTCTCGGCAAGTCGTGTAGTTAAGAGTAATTATTGTATCGCCGAGACCGATGGCATCTTTCGGATACGAATCCCGCTTCCAATAGGGCGCCGAAAGCCAATCGCTTGTTTCCCAAATGTTCTGATATGTTATATCGCCGTTATCATCGAAAATAATCAAGCAATTCTTTCGATTGTTGGTTATCACATAATTCATCCGAATAAATATCCCCCAAATGGCATATTTCCCTTTGCCTACTTGTCTTATGGCATTATATTGATATGAGAAACTCACATTGTTCCTAAGCGGGTGAGCCTTCTTCCAAATGACTTCACCGGCTTGCGAAACTTTGGCGACGAATAATGAGTCCCACTGAATAAAATTTGTATCTGCTTGATTCGGGTTATCTTCAAGAAATGTTGGTTTGGTATTGCCATAGCAGATATAGTCGCCGTCGTCGTTTTCTATTACTCCACGGATTTGCGTCAGTCTACCTTCGAAATTGACGGGTATATGCCAGACTTTTTCGCCGTTTCTGTCGAGCTTGATTAATTCGGCTCCGATATATTGGTTATAACCGGGGATGCTTAGATTGATAATAAAACAAGAATCTTTTGACATTAGAAAGCTATGGCAGTATCCGCCGTCTCCCTCTTTTTCGAAATCGTATGTTTCGAAATATCGCACAAACCTTGCGGAATCATTGAAAACAGATATTATCGGATATGCTATGTAATCTCCATAACTATCGAAATAATCCCTCATTTCCAAAGTATAAATCGAATCGCCGGTATAAATAAAATGCCTGCAGATGTATGTCTTTTCTATTAAAGCAGTATAGGAAGAATCGTATAACTCCGATATAATATTGAAATTAGTGTCGGTAACAAGTAAATGCGGAATTGTGTAATATGTCCATTTTGGTCCGGCTGGGTTGTATTCTGAAAAGAAGTAGTATTTGTCGTTCTTTTTCTTGATGTCGAGTAGAATAAAATAATTTTCTTTAATAAAATCAAAGTTCCTCTTGATATTACCTGAATTATCGCAAAAAAATATACCCCAGTTATAAGCGTTTTCATCATTAAAATGATAGTACGCTTGATAAGAAAATG
>CAYLSY010000314.1:0-3208 GCA_964386275.1 uncultured Hyphomicrobiales bacterium | reverse complement strand
ACTTTATTTAGTCGCAAGAATATGATTATAAGAAATATATACATAATTAAATAAAATTATTCATTTTTCTTTATTATATTAAATTGATTTAGGATATTCATTTAGACTTGCATTGGTCGGCGTGACTGGATTTGAACCAGCGACCCCTACTACCCCAAAGTAGTGCGCTTCCGGGCTGCGCTACACGCCGAGACAACAAATTTACGCAAGTTTCTTCTATTTTCAAAACATTTCTTTAAATTGCCCTTAATAATTTTCACTTAATTTTTCGTATATTTGCCCATTAGTTTTTTCAATCCAAAGGAGATACTATGAAATTATCTTTATTCTTAGTTTTATTGTTAATTATGGCTTCTAATTCAATGTATGCTACAGACACGAAAACTCAAAAAGGAGGTCCCGTGCGTGTTATTTCCAATGAACAAGTCGAACAAACGGTCGGCGAACTCGTTAAAATGCATGGTTCGAAGTGTGAACCCAGAATTAAACGCGGAGTAGCGCGCGTAGCAATGCTATGGAACGCCGATAACGGCTCAGAAAAGGAATTTAACGACTTTTGCATTAAAAGCTTCATATGCGACGATAAAGAGCTGGAAACTGTTTTCGAAAAAGCATCGTTCTATTTCGAAGCCTTGCGTGGCGGATTCAACCAAATGTCGCTCGAACTCAACTGGATGTTGCAACTCGACCTCGGCGAAATCCATCCCATCGACCTTATGTTCGGCTCCTATGACCCTTCGGCTAACTACCGCGAGGACTTTTTCAAAAACAGAATAGCTTTCTACCTTGCCTTGAATTTCCCTTATTACACCCTTAAGGAGAAGGAAACACTCGGAAAAACTTGGACTCGCAAACAATGGGCTTATGCCCGCTTAGGCGATATTTTCGCAAGCCGGGTGCCTGCAGAATTGCTGCTCAAGCAAAACGAAGTCAGAACAATCGCCGATTCCTATATCAGCGAATACAACATCTATGCCGGACATCTCGTCGACGACAAGGGTAAGACTTATTTTCCAACCGACATGAAACTAATAAGTCACTGGAATCTTCGCGATGAGCTGAAATCGCATTACACAAATAAACCTGATGAACTATTCAAACAAAAGATGATTTATCAGGTTATGCTTAGAATCATTTCACAGGAAATCCCTCAATGCGTTATAAATAGCGGTAAATTCAACTGGAATCCTTTTACGAACAAGGTTTACGACAACGGTAAAGAAATAAAAGCCGAACCGGAGCCGAATACGCGCTACCAGACACTATTGAAAAACTTCCTTGTAGAACTTCCAATTGATAATTATACGCCAGATTACCCGACTTATATCGAAAGAAAATTCTCGGCTGAAATGGAAATACCGGTTGACGATGTCGAGGCGCTGTTTATCGATTTGTGTTCTTCGCCAGTTATCAGAAAAGTCGGAAATTTGATTAAAAAGCGACTCGGTCGAAATCTTGAACCGTTTGATATTTGGTACGACGGCTTCAAAGCACGCAGTTCAATGAACCTCGATGAATTAGATAAAAAAGTAAGAGCAAAATATCCAGATATTAAGACTTATGCAGCAGATATTCCGAGAATTTTGCGCCACATCGGTTTTACGCCTCAAGATGCCGATAGAATCTCGTCATTGATTGCCGTCGACCCTTCGCGGGGAGCCGGTCATGCTGCAGGAGCTTCGAAAAAATCCGAAAAAGCCCATCTGCGCACACGTTTCTCGAAAGATGGTATGAATTACAAAGGATATAACATTGCAACGCATGAACTTGGGCATAATGTCGAGCAAACTATTACACTTCAAGATGTAGATTACTACACGCTTTCCGGTGTTCCCAACACTGCGTTCACCGAAGCATGGGCTTTTATTTTCCAAAGCCGGGACCTCGACCTACTGGGAATAAAAAGTAATAATCCGGATGAAGAAGCCCTTAATGCACTCGATAATCTTTGGAGCGCATATGAAATAATGGGCGTCTCGCTTGTCGATATTAATGTTTGGAAGTGGCTCTACAACAATCCAGACGCCAATTCCGAAGAACTTAAAAAAGCGGTCATTTCGATTGCAAAAGAAATATGGAATAAATACTATGCAGATGTTTTTGGCGTTCGCGACCAACCGATTTTAGCAATTTATTCTCACATGATTGATTATCCGCTGTATCTATCAGCATATCCGATTGGTCATTTGATTGAATTTCAAATTGAAGAACACGCTAAAGGCAAAAATTTGGCTTCGGAAATGAAGCGAATGCTTGAGCAAGGCTGCATTGTTCCACAGATTTGGATGCAGGGCGCCGTCGGCAGTAAACTATCAAACGAACCTCTGCTCAAGGCAGCCGATAAAGCATGCGATAAATTGAATATGAAGTAAGAAATTAAGACTTACCCACTGCGCGCAAGCGGCTTAGAAAATTTTGTCGCTTGCGCATTTTTATAATTAATCTGAAAAAATATGTCCGAAGACGTAAAAAAAATGTTCGGCTCAATCGCCCGACGATATGATATTACCAATGATGTGCTGTCATTCGGCATTCACAGGCTTTGGAAACGCAAAGCAATTAAATTATCCGAAGCAGGCAAAAGAATGAATATTCTTGATTGCGCAAGCGGGACAGGAGACTTGGCGCGGCTTTTTTCTAATAAGGTCGGTAAAGATGGAATAGTAATAGCAACCGATTTTTGTCCAGAAATGCTCGATGTTGCCCGATATCGCTTGTCTAGAACGAAAAATATTGAATTTGAAATTGCCGATGTCCTGAATTTGCCATATAAAGATAACGAATTCGATGCTTCTTCGATTGCGTTCGGAATACGCAACGTAAGCTCTCCCCTACAGTGTTTAAAGGAAATGGCAAGGGTAGTAAAACCCGGCGGCAAAGTTGTAGTTTTAGAATTCGGGCAACCGAGCGGCTTGTTTTCTGTTTTTTACAAAATTTACTCTGTTATTTTCTTGCCAATTATCGGTAAAATACTTACCGGCAGTTTCTCCGCATATAGTTATTTGCAGAAAACGAGCGCTCACTTTCCTTCCGGAAGTAAATTCACATCACTAATGCAAGAAACCGCTTGCTTTAAAAACATTGAATCATATAGACTTACATTTGGTGTTGCATATATATATGTAGGCGAAGTAATGTAGCATAGATACTAACCTTCATATCCCCCATCGATACACAAAAGCGGGGCAGCCTTTTAAATCTCAGAGGC
>CAYLSY010000313.1:0-3214 GCA_964386275.1 uncultured Hyphomicrobiales bacterium | reverse complement strand
TATAATTTTGGAAGAATTGCTCGATGAAAATACTAAATAAATTAATTTGGACATTAGTTTTGCGGTATTTCTTAAAAAAAGCAACAATACTTTTGACTCAAACTTTTTAACTGACATAACGCATGAATTATATGAACGGGATTTTAGGAATTTTAAGAATTAACGCTAATAGCTATGGAAGAAATAAAAGAATTTAAGCACAAAACAAGTTTCAACGTGCATTTTGCTCATGTGGATTTGGCCGGGGTAGTACACAACGTCCAATATTTCTATTACTTCGAGCATGCCCGAACAACCTATTTTCGCGATTTGGGCTTTAAGTTGAACAACAAGACATTTATTTTTGATTTACCGCTCATGGTCGTCCATAACGAAATAGATTATCTTAGCCCTGCAGCTTTCGGCGATACAATTGATGTTTACACGCGCGTAATGGCAATTGGCGATAAGTCATTAACATTCGAAAACGTTGCCGTCGCAAACGGCAAGATTATTGCAAAGGGCAAATGTGTGCATGTCCATCTTTCAAAAGATGATTTGAAGCCATGCGCTGTACCTGATTCAATCAGAAGCGTATTCGAAAAATTCGAAAATCGCAAATTCTAATCCTATTAAACGGAGAATATTTTTGAAAAATAACAAGGACTATAGAACAAGCAAACAGTATCAGCAATTAATTAAGTGTTTCAATGAGTTGAAGATTGAAGGCAATAAGTCGTTGCTGCCGATTCCGGAGGATGCTGCTTTTGCCGCATTTGCTTTTATCGACAGCGATATGGAGCCTGCTTTTGTGTTCTATAAGATGCTCGCTCAAGCCGTTAGCAACGATTGCTCGCTCGGATTTATCGACGAAGACGTAACTGATGAGGATTTACTGGCATTTAAAAAATCGATAGAAGATTGCAGTATTACTCTTTGTGCTTTCTTTTTGCAGGAAAATTTTGATTTGGATTTGAAATATCCTTTTGCCGTCAAAGCATTTGGAATGCTGACCGAGGGCAAACCATCAATTGCAATAATTTTTGAAAATAACGAGCTTACTGAGTCAATAATTTCTGACGTTAAAATTCATACCGATGATTGGTCGGATTCGAATATGGCGGCTGTCGTTATGGCATTATCCGGCAGAGAACTTGATAATTTTGAAAATAAGAATTAAATAAAATGGCAGATACAAAATATCATACATTGCTTATTACAGGCGGCGCAGGTTTTATCGGCAGCTGCTTTATCCGCATGGCGCTCGAAGGAGCGCTTTTCGATGGATGCGGCAAAGTTTTTATCATCAATCTAGATGCTTTGACTTATGCCGGAAATCTTGAGAATCTTGCACCTATTGAAAAGCATCCAAGCTATAGGTTCATCCACGGCAATATCCAGGATTCCGAACTTGTAAATCAAATTATCGAAGAACATAGGGTCGATGCAATCATCAATTTTGCAGCGGAATCTCATGTAGACCGCTCAATATCCGATTCTCGTCCATTTATTGATACTAATGTTGCCGGTACTTTAACGCTGCTCGAAGCTGCATTGAAACACAAAGTATCTCGTTTCCTTCAAGTTTCGACCGATGAAGTATACGGCTCGCTCGGCAGCGATGGCAAGTTTACCGAAACGACGCCGTTAGCGCCGAATTCGCCATATTCCGCCTCGAAAGCGTCTGCCGATTTGCTTGTCAGGGCATTTGTCCATACTTTCGGACTCGATGCCGTTATCACAAGATGTTCGAATAATTATGGTCCTTATCAATTTCCCGAAAAGCTGATTCCGCTTATGATTTCGAATGCGCTTGCCGACAAGGAATTGCCGGTTTACGGCAAAGGCATTAACATTCGCGACTGGATTCATGTCGAAGACCACTGCCGTGCCATTTGGGCGGCTCTATCAAAAGGCAAAGCAGGCGAGGTTTACAACATCGGCAGCAATAACGAATGGATGAACATCGATATCGTCAAGCTGATACTTAAATTGCTCGGTAAGCCCGAATCATTGATAAAATACGTCAAAGACCGTCCAGGACACGATATGCGATATGCCATAGACAGCGCAAAGTCAGAAATTGAACTCGGTTGGAAACCACAAATCGATTTTGCAACCGGAATCGAAAAAACAATTATGTGGTATGTCGAAAACTCTGCTTGGAGGCAGCGCGTTTTATCCGGTGAATATATGGATTACTACGAAAAGCAATACGGTAGATAGTTTTAGTGAATGTGGAATAATACTTATGAGTTGAATCCTCGTATAAAATTATAATTCAACGAGTGTATTGCTAGACTCGTATCAGCATCTATCCTTTGTTAGGTGTGTCTATTGGCAAGATTGGTTCAGAAAATATACAGGAATGACGCATAGAAAAATAAATCGTTAATGACTTGGAATTTCAATGAAAGAGCATAAAACATTTACATTTAAAAACGAATTGTCCGAACTAAACACATTGGCTGAACGACTCGAATCGCTTGGCGAAGAATGGGAACTAGGCTCGAAAGCAATATTTTCTATTAATCTCGCTTTAGACGAAATTTTGACCAATATAATTAGCTACGGTTTCGAAGATAATGCCAGCCACTCAATTACAATTGATTTCGATTTAAACGCCAAGGATATCGATATTACAATAGTTGATGACGGAAAACCGTTTAATTTACTCGACGTTGCCGAACCCGATACCTCAGCGCCGCTCGAAGATAGAAAAATCGGCGGACTGGGCATCCTTTTCGTAAAAAAATTCATGGATAAAGTGGAATACCAAAGAAAAGATAATTATAACATTGTCAAATTAAAGAAAATATTAGCTAACATATAATTAAGAAAAGGACATATTTATGGAATACTCGTTCACAAAACAACAGAAAGCTTGTCTTGCTTATGTTTCCGGCAGACTTGACGCAGCCAATTCCCAAGAGTTGGAAGAAAAGCTGATGAAAGATATTGAAGCAAATCAGTCATCAGTTGTAGCAGATTTCAGCGGACTTGAATATATCAGCTCTTCCGGTTTAAGAGTATTACTGGTTGTGATGAAAAAGCTGACAGCTTCGGGCAACAAACTTATTCTTTGCGGGCTTCGCGAAAACATAAAAGAAATATTTGAAATATCAGGTTTTATTGATATATTCACTATTTACGCAAATCAAGATGAAGCTTTGAACTCATTATAAGGTGGCGATTGCCACTTTTTAAAGTGGAAACAGTGTGAAATAAAAGAAAT
>CAYLSY010000312.1:0-3223 GCA_964386275.1 uncultured Hyphomicrobiales bacterium | reverse complement strand
ATTATAATTTTATTATATACTTCAATATATTATGCAACTCGTATATATTAATGTCTGTTTGAGCTGAAGAAAAACGAATTTTTTCAATTTCTTCAAGCGCCTTGCGAGCTGCGGACTGAATTTGCTCCGGCTCGGAATTGAGTCTCATTTCTTCGAGCAGCTCTTGTTTCGAAGAGAAATCGGCAGCACGTCGGTATTTTGCTTTATAATAATCAAGTATAATCTGATATGACCTTTCAGCATAAGTATTTATATCGTTGTGCCGCAGCAAGGCTTCAAGCTCGTCAAGATATAAATTCACTTCCGGACTTGAAATATTATTCTTACTCGAATGAGACATTTTCCGAATTAATAATACTATTGCGATTATTAAGGAAATTAAAATTAAGATTGCAAATGCTATTAAATATGGCATAAAGGACTCAAGCCTTTCAATTAATGGGCTTACTTGCGCAAATGGGCTGTTGCCGAACAAATCTTCGTCCGATTCGATTGCGTCTTGCGCCAGTGCGAACTTGTCGCCGATTGCAAGCGTCAGTGCATTTGCTTGGAGTAGTTCATATTTTCGAAGGGAATCGTTGAAAACGATAATTTCGACGGGTAAATTGAATTCCCCGTCTTCCATTGCTGTTAATCTGTATGTGAATCGTTTAATACCGACGAAATCCGAGCCGTCGAATGTGTAGATGTCTGTTTCTTTGGGTTCATCAACTTCGATGCCTTTCGGAAAAAATAACTGTGGAGCAGTGATTAATGGAAAGCTGCCCTTGCCCGACAGCTCAAGTTCTAGATAGACAGCTTCTCCTCGTGCTGCTGAGTATCGAGATAAAGAGCTGCTCAAGCTAAACGAGCCAACGCCTCCGCAGAAACCGCCGGGCTTCGGCGTTGGCAGCGGCAATGCTTGCAGGCGGCAAGTATTAGTTCGGACCGTAAAATCGACAGCATTCTTACCGTAATATGGGTAAACAGAACCGGGGTTCAATCGATAAGTGATTTCAAGAGGCTCTATGTTGAATTTACCGTATTTAAGCGGTATTAGAGTTGTTTGTTTTATTGTTTGGACGAAATAATTTCTGCCTTCTATTATTATCGGATGAGCTATTGTATCTTCCAAATTGACGTCAAAGGCAAGAAATCTGTCAAAATTTGGGGCTTTAAGGTCTAAAACCGAGTCAATATTCAATCCGGCGGCAAAATATAGGGAATATGTAGCTGTAACCGTTTCATTTTCGTAAATTACTGTCTTGTTAATACTTAGCTTGATAAATAAAAGTTTATTGATGTCATCAATATTCTTAGGTTGATTAAAATCAACCGTGGGCTTGGATTTGCTTTTTGTGATATTGAGTTTCAGACTATTTGAAGCGATAGCCTTGCCTCCGGCAAAAACAAGAGCCGGCGGAAGAACAATATTTCCGGCTGATTGAGCGATATAATCGACCGACCAAGCTTGAGCTGTTGCTGATATCTTCTTGGTCGAATTTTTTGGAATTTGTGAATAGCCAATAAGCTTCAGATATTTATGCGTCGCAGGCTTGAACGAAGAGCCGCCGCCTTTTGTTAAAGTATATGTAACAGTAATTTTGCTTCCGATTGTATATTCCGATGACTGCGAACTGGCTGCAAACTTTGCTTCGTCGGCTAATAGCGGAATTGTGCAGATAAACAATATACAAATTGGAACGAGAGAATATTTATACAAGTTATTCATTTACCATGGTTTTTCGGTTTGTTGGATGAAATTCGATTGATTATTGCTTTTATTCTTTCTAAGTTTCTTTTCTTCCGACGCTAAAATATTAAAAATACGTTCGGCATCGTTTTTTGAAAAGGATGCTTTCGATAACTGTTCAGTAGTTGTGGCGCTGATTTTAGAGCTGTTTTCAGCTGAATTTTTATTTTGTTCCAACCTAAGCAAACACAAGGCATAGAACAAGTTGTATTTTGCGTTTTGGTTGGCTGGCACGATTTTTAAGGATTGTATATAGCCTTCGATTGCATGGTTTAACATGGTAATTTTATTTGTGTTACTTTCATTAGCTATTATTGCAAGTTTTAAATATGAGTTCGCAGCATTGAAGGCGGATTTGTATTTAATAGTATCATTACTTGCATGCTTGTTGACAGATTCGAAAGCAAATGCGGAACTGTCGAAATTGCCGTTGCGATATTCTTCGACGGCTTTAGCAAATTTTTTCGTTTCATCTGAAAGTTGCCCGTCGTGGCTGCAGTTCGTGCAAAACATGCACATAATCACAACTATGAATGTTGTGGCAGAGTAATTATATAACTTGTTTTTTATTAAAATAGGTGAATACATTTTCAATAATCAACATGAATATACTTGCAATGATTAAATATTTGGATATGATGGATAAAGAAAATGAAGCGGATGAATCATCGCTCGAATAGTGGTTTTCAAGATTTTTAAGCTCATTTTGAACAGAGATGGCTGCATCCTTTTTGTTCGAGTTAAAAAAAAGTCCGTTGCTATTATCTGCAATTTTCTTTAAAAAATCTGGATGGGAGTATGTGATAACGTCTTTTCCATGTGAATCCTTAAGGTTTTGCGTATTATTGCCAGCCGTTAATGGAATTATCGAACCGGATTCGCTGCCGAACGAAATACAATAAAGACGGATATTATCATTATTCTCAGCATTGGATTCCGAATAAAAAATGTCCTTATCGTTGTGTTGCTCGCCATCGGAAAGTAAAATGACTGCGCAATTTGTTTTCCCGTTCAAATAAGAATAGGCGAAACTCAAAGCGGTATTAATTGATGTTCCTTGAGCGACGTCTTTTGTCAGCGAAGCAAAGGGGAAATGTAATGCAATAGCATCTTTATCGGCTGACAGCGGGCTGAGCAGCGTCGGATATTGAGCGAAACAAACGAGAGCGAAATTAGCATTGTTAGTATTTTTTAAAATATACTCGACAAGCGATTCGGCGTCGTCTATTCTCGATGAATTGGTATTATCGCAAGCAAGCATGCTTAGCGAAACATCGAGCAAAAATAGAATGTTTTTTCCGTGCATGCCGCTCGATTTTTCATGTTTCGACAGTGGATTTGACGCTGAAAAAGCTATAAGAATCATTGAAAGTGTAACAATTAATAGTTTTATTGTAGGTTACAATGAATTTTTAGGATTTAAACCTAACAATGCGAAATGATTTCGTTTTTCATATTGAACTGGCCCTCCTTAAAAAAACGCCCCGAATA
>CAYLSY010000311.1:0-3255 GCA_964386275.1 uncultured Hyphomicrobiales bacterium | reverse complement strand
TCCTCGGACACCTAACGGACCCGGTATATGTTTGATTGAGAGCTTTTTTCCGGCGATTTTCATTATCATTTCAGCAAGTTGGTTGATTGAAACCATCTCTTCGGAGCCGATGTTAACCGGACCGGTAAAATCCGAGCGCGTCAATCGGAGCAAGCCTTCCAAACACTCGTCAATGTATAGGAATGAACGGGTCTGAACTCCATCGCCCCAAATCTCAATTTCGCCGCCATCTTCGGCATAAGCGACTTTTCGGCAAAGCGCTGCTGGAGCTTTCTCCTTGCCCCCAAACCAAGTGCCTTCGGGTCCGAAAATGTTGTGAAAACGGGCAATACGCACTTCCATGCCATAATTTCGCATATAAGACAAATAGAGCCGCTCGCTGAATAGCTTTTCCCAGCCGTAATCGCTATCGGGTTCGGCTGGATAGGCGCTGTCTTCAGAGCATTTGGGATTGTCCGGGTCGGTTTGATTATATGCCGGATAAATGCAGGCGCTGGAAGAATAGAAAATGCGCTTGCAATTGCGTTTGTATGCCATATCCAACACATTCAGGTTGATTTGACCGGAGTTGTGCATTATATCGGCATCGTTTTCGCCGGTAAAAACATAACCAGCGCCGCCCATATCTGCTGCAAGCTGGTAGATTTCATCGAACTTGCAATCAATAACGCTTCTTGTTAAATATTGGTCTCGGAGGTCGCCGATAACGAAATCGTCTGCCGATGTTTCCGAAAATTCTGGATATTTTAGGTCAACGCCGCGTACCCAAAAGCCTTCGCTCTTTAGCCTCGTTACCAAGTGGCTGCCAATGAATCCGCCTGCGCCCAATACTAAAGCTTTTTGCATTATCTTTCCTTGTATTTAAGCTAATAATGCAAAAATACGAAAAAAGTGCGGAATGAGAAATCCTTAGTATTACGATGTATAATGTCATTTAATGCTAATTAACGAAAGTTATTCCAGCTTGCTCAGAATCTTACTAACTATTGATTGCTAAGCTACTCTGCTTTTTGTTATTTATCTAATCTGATGCTATTATTGATTTATGAACATCTACTATAAAGAATAATGAAAAAATTATAATAATGCACATATGTCTTTTAATTTACATTGTTTACGATTGGAAATTGTCGACCGCCACCTTTCTAAATTGGTTTTAAAAATACTAAATTAAATATCGTGTTAATTATAAATTTTTATATATTTGTTCTCTTAAATAACGAAAACATGCCATTCAAGCTTTGACTCGGCATCCTTTTTTCTTGAATAGTAGTTAATTTGAAAGAAAGATACACGAGAACAAGCTCAGCATGACATTTGGAATATTTTTTTGAGATACTTATAATTATTTTAAAATGAACTCTTCGGATTATTCTCAGGATGAACTGAACAAAAGCTTGGCGGACTTAAAGCGCAAGCTCGCCATAATGCAGGACTTATATGAGAATGAAAAAGTGCTTCGCAAGATGTCTCAAGAAGCGCGCAAAGAATGCGAGGAAAAATACCGTATTCTTTTTTCCGAATCGCCATATGCCATTCTAATGATACGTGACGGTATTTTTGTCGAATGCAATAATACTGCTGCAAAAATGCTAAGAGGCACATCCAATCAAATTATTGGCAAAACCCCTGCCGAATTGTCGCCTTTGCTTCAACCAGACGGGAAAAAGTCAGATGAAAAATTAAATATTTATTTAAATTGCGCAATTCAAGACGGTGGTTGCTCATTTGAATGGGTTCATCGCCGATTCGATGGTGAATATTTCCTTGCTGACGTTACGATTACTGCAACTACAATCGGCGGCAAACCTTCTCAATTGGTTACATGGTCAGATGTTACCCATAGAAAAATTTCCGAAGAAGCTATGCTTGAGCAAAATAAGCAAATGGGTATGCTTTATGAAATTATTGAAAATAATTTGAACGAGAAAAATCAATTAATTGAAGAATTGTCCGCCATTCAGGAAAAACTTGAATTATCCAATTTAGAAAAGGATAAGTTTTTCTCGATATTAGCACATGATTTAAAGAATCCGCTCGGCAGCTTTCGTGAAATATCTAATATGCTTGTTAACGATTATGACGTGTTTACAGAAGATGAACGCAAGGAATTCCTTCAAATTATAAAAAAATCATCAACTCAAGTGTTTTCGTTATTAGAAAATTTACTTGAGTGGAGTCGTTCCCAAAGGGGGTTAATCGAATTCAATCCAATTACTGTTGATTTATCTTATATCGCTAATACTTGTATCGAATTGCTAAGCCTTGCGGCAACCAAAAAGAAAATTGATATTATTAATAATATTCCGTCAAATACCAATGTCTTTGTTGATTTGAATATAGTTACAACAGTCGTCAGAAATCTGATTTCGAACGCTATCAAGTTCACTCCTGAAAACGGCAGAATTGAAGTTGGCTCGGATGCGAAAATCGAAAAAGGCTACATCACCGCTTTCGTTCGGGACAACGGTGTCGGTATGACAAAAGAAACAATGGATAAGTTATTCAAAATCGACCAAAATGTTACAATGCCCGGCACATCAGGTGAAAAAGGCACAGGTCTCGGGTTAATCCTATGTAAAGAGTTTATTGAAAAGCATACCGGAACAATCTGGGTCGAAAGTGAAGAAGGAAATGGCACAACATTCTTCTTTACTCTGCCTGTTATATAGGAAATTTATAGTTGATAATCCCATTTTAGAAAACTCTACCTATTTGAAATTATAATAACCTGCTTAAGAAAACATTTTCTTTCATTTAATTAATTATCATTTAACTATTTCGCAAATAATTCTTATTTTTGAATTCAGTTTTTTTATTTGAATTGGATTTGCTCTTTTATGTTCAATGAAAGCGATTGGACTTATCCGCTAAGTAAAACTAAGAAAATTAGAGGCTCTCGACGGCTTGTTCGCGAGAAAGCCCTTCAAATTCTTGTTGCTTCAGACGTTGCTCAACTCGAATGGTCGTCAATTTTCGATTATATTTTCTTACGTAAATTCAATTTTGGCGACAACGAAGAAAAATCAAACAAAATTCTTACCCAAGACGAAGTGCAGGAACTTGAATCCGATATTCCAATCATTTGGAATAACGAAGAAATCCAGTTCGGAATGCAGTTAGTCGAAGCGGCGCTTTCGAATAGAGAGTTCTCCCGGACAATGATAAAAAAATATGCCGACAATTGGGAATTCGAGCGTATTGCCCCAATTGACAGGACATTGATGGAAATAGCAATTGCCGAAATCATTAGCT
>CAYLSY010000310.1:0-3257 GCA_964386275.1 uncultured Hyphomicrobiales bacterium | reverse complement strand
AGAGCCACTACAGCTGATTCGCTGCCGGATGAATTAATCGAGCGCTATATGCGCGCATTATGTGAATATTTGCCTGGCGGCTCAATCGTCGTTGGTCGCGATGGCCGCCCAAGCGGCGAGCATATCGCGCAAATAATCACCGATACTATATCCAAGTGCGGTAGAACAGCCCTTATACTCGGCATAGTGCCAACGCCGACAGTGCAGCTGCTTGTCGAAAAATACGGCGCAGCAGCAGGAATTGCCGTAACCGCTTCGCACAATCCGGCTGAATGGAACGGTATGAAATTTATCAACAGCAGGGGTATTTTCTTCAACGAAGCAGAAAACCAAGAACTATGGCAGATTGCAGACAACGAGTTGTTTAAATCATATAATTTGCCTGATGGTGAAATTGTTGCTGTTAACGATCCAATAGCCGCTCATATTGCGGCAATTGCCGAAGTGCCGCTATTTCGAAATTTCGATAGGTTGGACAGAATTCGCTCCCGCGCTTATCGAATAGTTGTCGATGCAGTTAATTCGTCGGGTTCGGAGGCTGTTCCGCGGCTGCTCGAATATTTCGGCTGCATTCCATACAAGCTTTTTTGCGATTCGAACGGTATTTTTCCGCATACTCCCGAGCCGCTGCCGGCTAATTTGAGCGATTTATGCAAGGAGGTATTACGCACGCAAGCTGATTTTGGCATTGCAGTCGACCCCGACGCCGACCGACTTGTTTTGATTGACGACAAAGGCGTTCCAATCGGCGAGGAAAATACAATAGCGCTTGCTGCGGAATCGGTTTTGTCCGAGCATGATATGTTTTTCGATAAATACGAAAAGTGTGTCGTAGTCAATCATTCGACAACTATGGTGATTGAAGATATTGCCCGAAAACACGGTGCAGTTGCATTACGCTCTGCAGTTGGCGAAATCAATGTTGTTGGAAAAATGCTCGAAACGAATGCAGCTATTGGCGGCGAAGGCAGCGGCGGCGTGATAATGCCTGCATGTCATGCAGGCAGGGATTCGCTTGTCGGAATTGCCTTGATATTAAATCTGCTATCGCGGACAAAAGGCTCGCTTTCGGCTTTGGCAGCCGAATTGCCGCATTATTCAATGTTGAAAACCAAACAGCCCTTCGAAGGCTCGCTCGACAGCATATTGCAGCAAGTTGAAAATGCCTTTCCCAATGCTGAAATCATCCGCGAAGATGGTATTAAAATTATTCAAAACGACGGCTGGGTGCAAATCCGCAAATCCAATACAGAACCGATTATAAGAATAATTTCGGAAGCAACCAACATAGATATAGCAAATAATTACATAGAAATCATTCAACAAATTGTTGCAAAGTAATTGATAATATTTTCTATTTGGAAAATAGAATTAATTCCATTATTTTTGTAGTCTTATTTTAGCCGGAGTAGCTCAGGTGGTTAGAGCAATGGAATCATAATCCATGTGTCGGCGGTTCAAATCCGTCCTCCGGTACTCAATTTACAGGCGACTATCAATATTATTGACCTATTTTTGACCTATCCATTTTTCAAGTTTTTTATCAAAATATTTTGTTTTGTCATTTGCTAAAAGTATATTGCATTTCTTATTAAA
Source organism: uncultured Hyphomicrobiales bacterium (assembly GCA_964386275.1). Classification (GTDB taxonomy): domain Bacteria; phylum Bacteroidota; class Ignavibacteria; order Kapaibacteriales; family UBA2268; genus CAYLSY01. Next base: position 1,661 of record CAYLSY010000310.1, on the reverse strand, counting down.
AAGAAAATTGTAAATATATTGTTTTATAGTTACCCTTAAGGGGTAAAAAAACAGCAGCGATGAACGATGAAGCGTTAATGTTAAAGGCAATTGAGCTATCACTAAAGGGAGCGGGTTACGTTAGCCCGAATCCTTTGGTAGGAGCTATTATTGCTAAAGATGGAGAGATAATTGCCGAGGGTTACCACAAAAAATTCGGCGGACCGCATGCAGAAATCGAAGCGATTGAAAAAGCCGGTGAAGCCCAGTTAAATAATGCCACGCTTTATGTAACGCTCGAACCATGCTGCCACGAAGGTAAAACGCCGCCCTGCACTGAAAAAATTATAGAGAAGAAGTTTAAACGGGTTGTCGTTTCGATGCTTGACCCGAATCCTTTAGTTTCCGGCATGGGAATTCAGACGCTCGAAGCAGCCGGAATCGAAGTAACTATAGGCGTTCTCGAAGAAGAATGCCGTTGGTTGAACCGATATTTTATTAAGCATATTACAGAAAAATTTCCATATGTCGTCGCAAAGTATGCTCAATCTTTCGACGGCTCTATTGCCACTTCCGGCGGCAAATCAAAATGGATAAGCTGCGAAGAAAGCCGCCGCAGAGCTCATATCCTGCGGTCAGAACTGGATGCGGTAATGATTGGTAAGAAAACCGCATCGGCAGATAACCCCGAATTGACAGTCAGGAGTGTTCCGGGCAGAAATCCATACCGTATAATACTCGATACAAACCTATCGTTGCCGTTATCGCTCAAGGTTTTCACAGATAATTACCGAGCCAACACTTTTGTTTGCTGCAAAAGCGATTCCGACCATTTGAGAAAAGCCGATGTGCTGCGTGTTGCAGGGGTCAACCTATTGCCATGCGACATAACGAATGATGGTAATATAGACTTACGCTATGTTTTCAAAACACTGTATCAAGAATTTAATATTGCGACAATTTTAGTCGAAGGCGGTTCAACTTTATTTTCTTCTTTGCTCAAGGAGGATTTGATTGATGAGATTCAGGCATTCATTGCGCCGAAAATATTCGGCTCGGGTGTTTTGCCATTCCGTGACTTCTCGGCTTATAATGTTGATGATGCCAAAAACTTCCAATTTGTAGTTGCCTCGAAAAGCGGAACTGACCTGCATTTAATTGCTGTTAGAAAATAAAAAAGGGGCGTTTTACCGTCCCTTTTATTTAAAGAATATTCGAATTACTCTGTTTCGGTCTTTTCTTCAGGTAAGGGCAATTTATAACTAAGTTTGTCTTCATTGATTTCTTTCATTGCAATGAAAGTGGGTTTTGGATAGTTATCAAATTCGCGGCTAATTTGCAGTTGGTCGAAATTGGCTGTTTCGGTTTCGCTGGTATCGACGACAATATCAGCCATCCGGTTCTGCAGTTCCATTTTAATTTGGTCGTTATTCTGCCTTGCCCTGCAACGCATGGCAACGATTGATTGGTAAATTAATCCTTTTTCGGATTCTTTCATGCGAACAAGAACAGGATTTGTTGTCCAGCAGTCCATATTTGCTCCCAAATTGTAAATTTTAGAATTACAAATTTAAGAATATTTCCCGTAAAACAACCAAATATTTTTTTGTAACATTTTTTTTTATTTCACATTTGCATTTGGATGAGAATTATTCTATATTTATAACTTTATAAAATTAAAA
>CAYLSY010000309.1:0-3281 GCA_964386275.1 uncultured Hyphomicrobiales bacterium | reverse complement strand
CAACATACGTTCACTAATCCCCGAAGAAAACGGTGAAACATCCTAAAACTATGGATCCGCCATGAGCCGTTGGGTCGCCAATCCTTGCTGCCGGCTTCTAAGGTCAGGCTATCGGCTTTATCGATTGTGTTGCCCCAAAGGAGCCACCGCCGGAGTGGTTCTCTACCTGTAGCAGGTGGAGGGAAAAGCCGTAGAAGACGGTCTTCAGGGTGTCGGCATCACGTAGCTCTCCTTTGAAGTTCTTGCCTTCAAGGTACTCTACACGGCTCAAATGTAGAAAGTCACGCCATCAAATCTATCGTTTTGTCGCCATTTTTGAAATGCGATTTGCTAAAATCTGCTTATTTGTTCTTGTCAATCAAAGGCATCTATTCAAATAGTTCGCCGAGATTCCACGACAGAAACTCGTCAACAGGAATGCCTCCAGATCCTACCACAAAAGAATGTATTGGATGATATTTTTGATTAAAAACAGAAAGACCTTCATTCGTGGTGCGGAGGCCACTTTTTACTTCGATAGCCACACATTGCCGATTGTACTCAACAATGAAATCGACTTCATCATCTCTTTCTCGCCAATAATATACTTTATAATCAAGCTCGTCGGCAGAATTTAAAATATGCGAGCCAACAGAACTCTCAACCCAACGTCCCCAAAGTTGCGGAGTAGTAAATGCCTTGCTGAAAGCGATTCCGGATAAAGCGCTGAAAAGTGAAGTATTAAATACCATCATTTTAGGAATGGAGTTATACTTTCGGGCATTGTCGTTGGCATATTTTTGCAGACCGCAAAGCAGTTGTGATTCCGCTAGAGTCGTCAAATAATTAGCCAAAGTAGTAACGTTACCCGCATCTTGAAGTTGGCCAAGAATCTTTGTCAACGAAATCTCCTCTCCAGAATAGGTGCAGCCAAGTTCAAAGAGCTGTTTCATAAGTACAGGCTTGTATATCGTTTTGGTCATCAGGATGTCACGTTCAATGGCAGGTGCTATGATGCTGTCTTTGACATAACGACGCCAGCGCGGTTCATTATTAATAAAGCTCACTCCACCGGGATAGCCTCCAAAGAAAATATATTGATCAACATTTAATCCGAATGCATCATACATCTCACGGTAACTCCAATGTGGCATACGAATCAGCTCATAACGACCTGCTAAAGACTCGGTCAGACCATCTTTGAGCAGCAAACGCGACGAGCCTAAAATGACTATTTTGAGATTTATGCCGTTGAATGTGTCGGCATCCCATTGTTTCTTGACTTCTTCACTCCAGTTGTTTAGCTTGTGAACTTCGTCAATGGCAAGCAAATACTCATCATGGTTTCCAAAGCGCATTCTTGCACGTGCCGTTTCCCACATTTCGCCAATCCATCCGGTATTTTCTTTGTCAACGCCGTCGGCAGAAACCAACATGTTGGAGATGGTGGTTTCTTGTAAAACCTGCCTTACCAAAGTGGACTTTCCAACCTGACGCGGACCGGATATTACTTGTATCTTATTGCGCGATTCAGACAATCGCGATAACAGTTCATTATATTGCTGTCTTTTGTACATAACCGATTATTTATCAGGGTGCAAAGATATACATAATGTTCAAATCATAAATACAATTTACTCAATTTAATTTAAATGTTTGTTCAATTTTAAACTCTCTACGCTATCTTCAGAATCATCCAAAATGCAGTCCAAACAATCATTGGGTTTCAAGCGATAATAGCCATTTCCAAACGGGAACTATTCTAATGGTCTTATCATGATATTCCACCTCAGATTCTTCATCTTTCGTAATGGCCATCAAATAATTGACATTCAAACGATTCGACATCTTCAAAAGAGCCTCAAATTCTCTGTCGCGCGTTTCCACATCCTGAAGTGAATAGCATACCTGAACAGCCAGCGATTCATCAGGAACATAGAAATCCACTTCTATCTGACTGTTATAGAAATACACCTCTTTGCCATAGTACCGGCGAAGGTTGATCGCTACAATATTTTCGAGCAGCGAAGTATTCGGATCAGTAAGAAACAGATTCATAATCCCGTTGTCGGTCAGATAATACTTGCGGTTTGACTCCTTCTCGTTCAGCTTTGCAGAAATGTTTTCAAAAGGAAGTATGAGCCACGACTCTTCCATATACCTGACGTAATCGATAACAGTATCAACGCTTATCTTCTTTCCAACCGATGAAACCACGTTTGCCAGGCGGGTATATGATGATGGTTGCTTGACACTCTCGGCGAGCTTTCGAACCAAAATCTTTAAAGCGAAATCGTTTCTTATCTGATAACGTGTAATCAAATCGCCGAAAACAATTCGATTGAACAGGCTGCTCAGCCAAGCCCTTTTATCCTGAACCTGAAGCACTTCGGGAAGTCCGCCTTGACGGAAATAAGCATCAAACACTTTTTGAATGGCCTTATTCTCTATATATAAGACATTTGGCTGACGGATGTCTATCTTTGAAAAACGCAGAAACTCACCAAAAGAAAACGGAAAGACCTCCTTGACCATATATCGACCGCCTAATGTTGTCGCAATCTCGCTACTCAGCATCTTGGCATTGCTTCCGGTTACATAGACCCTGTATTTCTGATCTGCTAAACGTCTTGCAAACTTCTCCCACTTATCAATTAGCTGAATCTCATCCAGGAAGAAAATCGGACGACAGTCGTACATCTCTTCGTAGCAAGTCTTAATGAGATCCAAGTCCTCCAATAATAGAGAGTTAATTCTGTCATCTTCAAAATTGAAATAGAGAAACTCTTTTATATTATGACCTTCACGAATGAGCCTTTGCATTTGCTGATACAGCAGGTATGACTTGCCAGCCCTTCTCAATCCAACAAGTACATAATTCAAGTTAGCCTCGAATTGATAATTACGGTCAACCAATTCGATTGTCGGGATGAGATTCTGATACTCAGCAATAAGAGTCTTTATAAAATCCTTGGTCATTATCCTATTATTTTTTTGCAAAGATAATGGATTAGTCTATTATAATCGACAATAAAAGTAAATTTTATCGATCATATTCTACGCCTCTGCCATCTCACTGATTTTGCAATCGACAAGAATACAATTGTATCCCAAAAACATTGATGCATTAACAGCCACTATACTATCAGAAAATTGTTGAGTGGCAGTATCGTTTGATAAGACAAATCCTTAGCCAAATAACCCTGAGGCAGTTCTACCGATTCTCTTTCGTACAATTGCACCTTATATATGAATTGCAACCAGAGAAAAAGATAGTTTTAATCTGATATGACCTAGAACAA
>CAYLSY010000308.1:620-3334 GCA_964386275.1 uncultured Hyphomicrobiales bacterium | reverse complement strand
TTTTGTTAATTACCATATTTAGCACGGCACTGGCTCAGATTCCGCAAAAAATCTCTTACCAAGGAGTTCTTTACGATAATGAAGGGAATGCTCTAACCGGTATTCACACTATAGTTTGCAAAATATATGACGTTCAATTCTTCGGAAATCCAATTTGGGAAGAAACCCATGAAGTAACATGCGAAAACGGCGCTTTCGATGTTTTATTAGGCACTGACGTTTCCTTGGACAACCTTGCTTTTGATGTTCCATATTATCTTGAAATTACCGTCGGCGAATCCACGCCGCTGCCGCGTGTATTGATTTCAAGCGCTGCATATGCCATGTCATCCAAGATTTCGTTGGATAATCAATGGACAATTACTGAAAATGGCGATATTCACAATAAAAATAACGGTTATGTCGGCATAGGAACAGACGCCCCCATTACTCCGCTTATGGTAGAAGGCGATTTAACGGTTACCGGCGACGTTTGGGCGGTCAACGCTGTCCATGCAAACTTGATTGACGCTTTCGGCGGCAGCATTTCATCGATGGATATTTTCGTTGATGGCAATATTACAGCAGTCGGCAACATCGGTATCGGCACCGATTTACCCGAAGAAAGGCTCGACGTGCGTGGCGGCATTCGCATCGGTAATTCAGAAAATATTGCCGAAGGAACGATTCGTTGGAACGGCGTCGATTTCGAAGGCAGCACAGGCTCGGAATGGCTCTCGCTGACTCAAGACAAGCTATTTACAAAAAATGGTGATAATATTTACACAACTAATTCAGGTTTCGTCGGTATCGGCACCGACAATCCTGCGGATAAACTCCACGTTGCCGGGAATATCATTGCCGACGGCAGCATTGTCTGTTTCGGCGAAATGGCAACAACAAACCTTCTTGCCGATGGTAACGCAGTTGTAATGGGAATGGTCGGAATAAATAATTCTTCGCCAACTTCAAGCCTACAAATCGACGGCAGCAAAGCTTGGGCTGTTACGGAAACGTCCTCGAGTATGGCTCTCGACGAAACGCATAATGTTGTGCTGTGCAACAACGGCTCAACAATTACAATTTCTTTGCCTCCAGCCGGCAGTTGCCCGGGAAGGGTTTATACGATTAAAAGAATTAGCGTCGCTCCGATAATTATCGACCCATATGAATCGGAAACTATTGACGCAATGACGACTTACACGTTAACGCAAAATTTAATGCGTATTACGATTATCAGCAATGGTATTAATTGGTATATTATATCCAACTAATGTTCAAATCTCAGAATGACTTAATTAATTTCAAATAATTTCAGAATGATATTAATTAATTATCATTCCGATTTTGAAATGGATTTATACGGCTAACATTAGTAAAGGTTAAAGTTATAAAGTACTTAAGAAAATAATAGGTTTTTATAGCAGGGGTTCATTATTTTGAACCCCTGTAATTATTAAAAGTATCAATGCTGATTCATATGTTCAGTTTTTTTGATTATAAGTCGCAAGTTAATATTAAATTAAGTGTTTACAGAAATCAAAAATTAAGGATATAGTAATATCCTTGATAGGTGAAATGAAAAATATTGATGAATTACGAAAAGAGCTTAATATAATAGAAGAATCAATCGATTTTTTCTTTGAATGCGCAGTCGATTTGCTATGTATAGCAAATACAGACGGATTTTTCCTTAAACTAAGCTCTCAATGGGAAAGGACGCTCGGCTATAAGATAGAAGAACTCGAAAACCGTAAATTCTTTGATTTCATTCATCCTGACGACATCGAAAGCACGCTTGCAGTTGTCGAAGAGCTCAAAGGACAAAAGAAAGTAATCGATTTCGTTAATAGATACAAAGCCAAAGACGGCAGCTATAAACTGCTCGAATGGAGAACCGCTCCTTCGGGTAACTTAATATATGCTGCCGCTCGCGATATTACCGAGAAAAGACAGGTCGAGGAATCGCTAAAAGAAGCAGTCGAAGTCATAAACTATATGCCTTCAGGGCTAATAACATTTCAATTCGAACGACCAGACAGATTTTTTGTCGTTGATGCTAATACATCGGCATTAAAGTTGTTCGATTCTAGTATACCCAAAATAAAAGGTTTGGAATTAGCTGAATTATCACCTATTATCAACATTAACTTTGTTCGCAATAAGTGTTTAGATGTAATTAAAACCGGTAATTCCTTAATATTTGAAGATAAAATTGATATAGACTCAAATAGTTCACTTTTTTATCGAATTATTGCTTTTAACATGCCTTTAGCTCGTCTGGGAGTTATCTTCGATGATATTACTCCGCAGAAAAAAGCGCAAATCGAACTTCAAGAAAGCGAGGCAAAATTTCGCTCTTTATTCGAGAATATGACCGAAGGCGTGGCTTTGCATGAAATCATTTACAACGAACAAAACTCGGCTGTTAATTACCGCATTCTCGATGTTAACAAAGCTTTCCAACTTCATACCGGAGTAAAACCCGAAAGAGCCAAAGGCGAATTAGCGACAATTGTATATGGCGTAAGCGAACCTCCTTTTTTGTCGCTATACGAAAATGTTGCTAGAACCGGCGAACCATTTACTTTCGAAACATATGTTCCATCATTAAAAAAACACTTTATTATTTCTGTTGTTTCTCCAAAAAAAGGATACTTTGCCACTGTTTTCGAAGATATTACAAATCGATAAATTAACGAGGAAAAAATAAATACGTTAAACGAAGCAGTACA
>CAYLSY010000308.1:0-610 GCA_964386275.1 uncultured Hyphomicrobiales bacterium | reverse complement strand
TTGAACTGGAAAACAAATTCCCTCAAAGAACATCCGTGTTGACCAAGACAATGGAACTACTTAAGTCTTCGAATAGCGAATTGCAATTACTCAACAAAATAGGAGCCGAAGACAGAGAAAAAATTACCAAGTTGAACGAAGAACTAATCAAATCGCAGGAAGAACTGAAAATATTGAACCGTCAGCTAGAAGACCGGGTTATCGAAAGAACAATGGAGTTGGTTTCGCTTAAAGATAAAGCCGAAGAAAGTGATAGAAAAAAATCAGCTTTTCTTGCTAACATGTCGCATGAAATTCGAACGCCGATGAATGGTATCATCGGTTTTTCAAATATGTTGGCAGACCCAGAACTTTCGGATAGTGAAAAGTCCGAATATATCGCTATTCTCAATAAAAGTTGTTTCAGATTGCTCAATATTATCAACGATATTATTGATATTTCGAAAATTGAAGCCGGTAAAATGACGGTTTCAGAAATTAATTTCGATTTAAACAACTTGATGCGTGAAATTGAACAATTTTTCAAACCGAACGCCGAGCATAAAGGCTTGTCTCTTATTCTCGAGCTTGCGTTGGAGGACGCTTCAAGCTCAATTTATAGCGACGAGCA
>CAYLSY010000307.1:0-3336 GCA_964386275.1 uncultured Hyphomicrobiales bacterium | reverse complement strand
AAGTTTAGCAATAAAAGAATTGCCTCCGATTTATCATATCAACCGAATGTAACTGTTTATATTTCAGCGTATAACGAAGAAGACTTGATAGAGGATTGCATTGAATCGGTGTTTTCGACAAATTATCCAAAGGAAAAGTTAACTGTAATCGTTGGTTCCGACGGTTCATCGGATACAACCAATGAGATTATTAAAGCGAAAGCCGCAAAATATTCCAACCTCAAATGCTTTTATTTTCAAAGAATCGGCAAAAATGCAGTATTAAACGAAATCGTGCCGAAATCGGATTCCGAATTAATTTTTTATCTCGATGCCGATTGCCGTCCTGCTAAAGACGCAATATCAATCATGGCTTCATATTTTGCAGATGAGACAATCGGCGGAGTAATAGCTTCAATGGTTTATCAGGACGCCAATGTCATTATTAATTCGGGGCAAGCTGGTGAAAGTTCGTATCAAGACTATCAACGAAAGCTAAGAGTTGCTGAAAGTAAAATTCATTCAACAGTCAGTAGTCTCGGGGCATTATACGCGATTCGAAGAACGCATTGGAAACCACTTCCCAACGATAGGGTTTGCGACGATTTAGTTCCATTACTTGACGTAAACTTAGCGCGTAAACGTGTAGTATTTTCACAGGAATCAGTAGTCTTCGAAGTCAGAAAAAAATCGCTTACCGGCGAATTCACTCGACGCTCGAGAATCGCTGCTGGAGTGATGGCAAGCATATGGTATGGTTGTAAGTTGCTGCTTCCAAAATACGGAGTCGTCAGTTTCTTTTTGTGGTCGCACAGACTTTTCAGACTGCTGCTGCCGATTTTTTTTATTGGATTGGCAATTGTTACTGTAATATTAGCAATTAATTCGTTATTTTGGTATTACTTATTATTAATCCAAATTGCATTTTATCTTTTTGCCATTATCGGTTGGATTGTTTCTAAAATTGGATTTAACATTAAAGCCTTGAAATTACCTTTTTATTTCACGAGCATGCTTGCCGGACTTTTTTGGGGATTATGCAAATTTGTCGCCCGTAGCCGAAATTCAGCTTGGGAACAAAAGATAAATTAAAATTAGGAGGATTTCGGGCAAGCCTGAATGATGTATCTATGATTTTGTTGATGTGAAGAAATATGATGAAAAGCGAAAAAGCAAAAAACAAAGGTAGTATTTTATCTTTATTATCGGCTAAATTCCACTTATTGCCGATGTTGGTTGCTATTGATTTCATTTGTTTTATCGCAGCATTCTTTCTGCATTACTTTCTGAGTAGAAAAAGCGGTTTGTTCGGTCCTTCGCCAAATGACGACATTGATCTAATCATCGTAGGCGCTTTAATGATGACCGGTTATTGGATGGCGCTATTCTGGTTCGGTGGGCTTTACAAGGACTGGTACTCGCGTTCGCCATTCGACGAATTGTTCACGTTGCTTCAGGTATTATTTTTTGGCTCATTCGCCATTTACTTTTTTATTTGGGCTGATTCAAGCGGTAAGCCACGTCTATTGATTATTGCTTACTTCATTCTTTTGCTCATTTTCTTAAGCATCGGCAGGATTTTTGCACGTCGAATTCAAAAGAGAATGCGGGAACGCGGAATAATTACAATTAATGCTCTGATAATCGGAACAAAACCCCAAATAATCGAAATACTCGATATTCTCCGAAAATCTCCTGCGTGGGGCTACAAACCAACCGGTTATTTGCTATTGGAGAAAAATCAACAAGTCAATGACGATATCGAACCTAATATACCATTCCTTGGTTATATAAACAATTTAAAAGCCGTACTGAAGAATAATAATCTTCAGGAAGTGTTGATTGCTACCGATATTCAGGATCATAATTTGCTGATGGACATAGTCTCAGATTGTTCGGAGAGTAAAATTAAAATCAAGATTCAGCCGGATTTATATCACATTTTCACCGGTCAAGTGCGGACATTTCCAATTTATGGTATTCGTTTGATTGAAATCAATCCGCAATTGCTCAAGCCTTGGCAAATCTTTCTTAAGCGAGTCATCGACATTATTTTCAGCGCGTTAGTATTAATTATCGGTATGCCTTTTTGGTTGATTATAGCGCTTATCATAAAAATTGATTCCAAGGGACCAGTGTTTTATCTGCAGAAACGCGCTGGAATCTTCGGAACTGAATTTACAATATTCAAATATCGCACTATGACGGTCGGAAGCGATAAAAATGCACCAGATTGGACCCGAATCAACGACCCAAGGGTTACTCGATTCGGAAGATTTCTAAGGAAATCGCATCTTGACGAAATACCTCAATTCTTGAATGTGTTGCTTGGCGATATGAGTATTGTGGGACCTCGACCGGAACAGGCTCATCTTGTCGCCAAATTTGCTTCGTTAATACCTTTTTATTCGAGAAGATTCATTGTCAGGCCTGGTATTACTGGCTGGTGGCAAGTTAATTACGAACCATACGTGGAATCACTCGAAGAACTCAAAAACCGGCTTAAGGACGATTTTTATTACATCGAAAATATGTCTATCAGACTTGATATAGAAATTGTTTTAAGAACTATCTACCTTGTTTTTAAAGGGCATGGCCAAGCATAATTTCAATTTTTTACCATTTATCGGAACGCTTATGAAAGCAATAGTAATTATACCGACTTACAACGAAAGCGAAAATATAAAAAATATCATCGATACAGTATTCAACGTTCAAAACGACATTTCAATTCTTGTTGTTGATGATAATTCTCCCGACGGCACTGCCGCAATCGTCGAAGACCTTATGAAAGCCGACACGCGGATTCACCTTTTGAAGCGCCCCGGAAAAATGGGACTCGGCACAGCCTACTGCGACGGTTTCCGTTATGCAATCGAGCATAAATTCGATGCAATCTTCGAAATGGACGCCGATTTTTCGCACGACCCTGCAGAAATACCCAATTTCCTCAAAGAATTGGAAACAAATGACTTGGTTATCGGTTCGCGCTACCTTACCGGAGTAAATGTCGTCAATTGGCCTCTTAGACGCTTGTTCTTAAGCTATGGAGCTAATCTTTATACTCGTATTATAACCGGATTGCCAATTAAAGACGCAACTGGTGGATTTAAATGTTTCCGAAGCGAAATATTAAAGAAAATCGACTTCGATAGAATTCATTCCAACGGCTATGGTTTTCAAATCGAAATGAACTATAAAATTTGGAAAGCTAACGGCAGAATAAAAGAGATTCCAATAATTTTCATCGACCGTCGCAGCGGGGTTTCGAAAATGAATAAGAAAATTATTTGGGAAGCGATTTTCCTAGTCTGGAAGCTCTAGTAGAGTTATTGTATATATAATTTCAAATGATTG
>CAYLSY010000306.1:0-3340 GCA_964386275.1 uncultured Hyphomicrobiales bacterium | reverse complement strand
GGCTGCGGTTGTTTTGGAACCAATCCCAAATGTTCCACTGCAGGCGAATTCCGACCATATAAAAAGGTCCAAACTCATTATCAAAGAAGTTATAAGGGTTTGGAGCGGAAAAACCGGCTTTGATAAATGCTGAAGCGTTGGGCATTATTTGAGCCTGAATGGTATTTTTCTTTTCATTAAGCGCTTCTGCACGAAGAGCGAAAATATCATATTCGAGTCTTTTTATCTGATATTGGTTCAAATTGAAGCGTTCGGTTTCGCTTTTTGCAGGAAGGATAATTCTTTCGTCGCCCGACAAGCTATCGCCAATCCAAGATGACAATATCTCGAGAGTCGATTTCTTATCGGATTTCAGGGATGCAATGCGTTGCTGAGTTTTGAGTATTTCGATTTCTATTGTTGTAGCCGTCGTTTTAAGCAAAACGCCGTTTTCAACGAGCGAGCGAATTTCTTTCAATTTCGATTCAAGCGTTGAGAGCAATTGAGAATTGATTTCAATGTTGTCATCGATGGCGGCGGCTGCAAAAAACAATTCAGCTGCGAATTCTACGGCTTTTTGAGTCGTTAATTCAATGCTTTTTTGGTTAAGCTTTTCCTCAATTGCATTAGCGTCAAGGCTTGAGGAGACGTAGCCGCCATCGAAAATCAGCTGGCTGAGTGTAATCGACGCCTGATACTGGAATTTATCAATTTCTGGCAAACTGATGCCGGGTATTTTCAGCGGAAATGCGAAAACATCGCTTTGGTAAGTCGCCTGACCCTCAAGCTTTAATTGGGGATAATACTGAGCCTTGAGATTCAGCTGCTGAAGAGCAGATATTGCTGAATAATAATGGCTATTTGAATTCATTGGGTTCTTTTCGGCAGCCTTTTGCAGGCAGTATTTTAACGATAAATCGTTTGCAGCATTGGCAAAATTACTTGTAACCAATGCCAGCGCAAGTATTAGGATTATTTTATTCATCATTTTCACCATCCTTTGGGAATGGAAACTTAATCATAGTAGATAGAATCATCTGTGGTAAAAGCTCTTTGCGCTCGGCAAGAAATGTGTCGTAATCCGAATCGCTCAGCCTAAGTATGTGACTAATTATTGGCTTGGCAATAAACGGAAAAATTGTTAGTGAAAGCATGTTTGCAATGAATTGTATTAGCTTAATATCGCTAATCTTGCCGGATTCGATTTCCTTGCGAATGCTTTGCTCCAATGCGCTAAATTCCAATTTGGTTTTCTTTGTGAAGAATACAGGCACTGAAGCCGGATTCTGGTTCAGTTCGTTCAGGAAAAAGAGCGGAAGATTCGGATTTTGCGTAATCAATTCATAATATTTATCCACAAAGTGGACTAATTTTTTTTCGATTGGCAGTTCGGATGCCATAATTTTCATCAATGTGGGTTGAAACTTTTTAATTGCATCGGTTAGGATTTCCTTGTATAGCTCTTCTTTGCTGCGGTAGTAATAATGCAGCAAAGCCTTGTTGATACCGGCTTCGTCGGCTATTTCCGCCATGCGCGCTCCGGCAAAGCCTTTCGTTTGGAAGATGTGCTTTGCGGCTTCCAAAATCTTTTCTTCGGTATTTTTTTCAATTGTCATTTCAGTTTAATTATATTTTTTAACTATATGGTTAAATCTTACGGTCAAAAATATATAGAATTTTCGAAACAAGCAAATTTTATTTTTAGGAATAATTGCCGAAATATTAAAATGAAATGTATATTTTTGTAAGTATCAGAAAAATATTAGTGGCTGAAGCTGCTTCTTTAGGGCAGCAGTAACTATATTCAATCGTTTATTCAAAAAAATATTTGTAACAATAGAAAATACGGCTATGAAAACAGTACTATCGGCATTTTTCAATAACGACCGTATTTATTTGGCTTTGCTCGAGCAAACGCCAAAGGGTTTGCTGCTGAGTCAAATCGAATCGACCGAGCATTGCTTCGATTTGGATAATCCAGAAGACGATTTGTCCTTGCTTGCCGCACAGGAGTTAGAAATTGCCCTAAGCGACATGCCGCTCGAGCTAGTCAACTCGATTTCAATAACAATAGCGGCGGAAAATGCGCTTGTAACTCAGATTCCGGGCAAGGCAAACATGAGCAAGGATGATTTGCGAGAACTTGTCAATCTGGAAATCCGGCAGACCTACAAGTTGTTTGAATACGAGAACTTTTTTTCGTATTTGCTGCCGCTGTTGCCCAAGCGCGACGGCAAGATGATGATGCTTGCGGTAATGATAAACAAAAGCACAATCAACATGTGCAAAAGTCTGCTTTCGGTGGTGAATCAACCGATAGATGCGATTGAAATTGCCCAGCTCAACGCACATAATGCATTTATATATAATTACCCGGAATTGGTTCAAAGCACTGTGGCAATTATTGGGGTTCAGAAGCAATTTGTCGATATAAGCATATTAAATCAAGGTATGCCTGTTTATTATGGTGTTGCTTCGATGAACAGCCAAAGCGAGCTCGGCGCTATATGTTCTGCTGAAATGCTGAAGATGAAGCGCGAATATGTTACATCGCTCGACTCGGTCTATGTTTTTGGTTTGGGGTTGACTAAGGATTTGCTATCAGAAATCAAGAGCGCCGTTACGGAAATTGTGCCGGTAGTCAATCGGATGAACGCTTTCCGTATGATTGAAGGCAAGCTGGATATTCGCAATCGTGAGTATAGTTCCCGCACAGCGCATATTTTTCCGCCATGCGTTGGCGGCGCAATCCCGCCGTATGTTAATAGGATAGTAATATCGGAGTAATGTTTTTTTTCCCTTAGCAGCATAATTATCTGAATATGAACAATATAATTGAAATATTATCTGCTGTAATCATTGGTTATTTGGCAGGATGTATACCTTCGGCTTATCTTGTGGTTAAGTTAGTTGCCGGTATCAATATTTTTAAAACCGGCAGCGGCAATGCCGGCGCCATGAACAGCTTCGAATCCACCGGGAAGCGATGGGTTGGAATTACCGTGATGCTGCTCGATGCGTTGAAAGCAATTATAGCAGTATTAATAGTATCGAGTTATGCGACAACTACTTTTCCGGTTTTTTATACAGCATTGTTTGCTGTTATCGGACATAATTACAACGCTTTTTTCAAGTTCAAAGGTGGACGCGGCTTGGCGACAGCCGCTGGAGCGCTGTTGCTGCTTTTCCCGCTTGCTGTAGCGTTTTGGCTTGCTGGTTGGGCAGCGGTATATTACTTATTAAAAAGGAATATTCATGTTGCTAACGCCATAGCGACTTTTGCTTTTGCTATCATAATATTCATCATACCGAATAGCTTGATTGAATCTACGCAATGGTTTATTTTTGCAAATCGTTTTGA
>CAYLSY010000305.1:0-3341 GCA_964386275.1 uncultured Hyphomicrobiales bacterium | reverse complement strand
GGGTGATTTTATTATTAATTAAACCTTTTTTAAAAAAAATCTGAACTTGGATTATAAGATTTCATAATCTAAAAAAAAAAAGAAAACGTTAAAAATCACGATAATCAAATAAATCACAGTTCGGACTAAGCATAAATAGAAAGCTGAAATGAGAAAAGAAAACATAAGAAATATAGCGATAATTGCCCACGTTGACCACGGAAAAACGACACTTGTCGATGGAATGCTCCGTCAAAGCGGAGTTTTCCGCGACAATCAAGTTGTGGAAGAAAGAATAATGGATTCGATGGATTTGGAGCGTGAGCGCGGCATAACGATTATGGCAAAGAATACGTCGATTATTTACAACAATGTTAAAATAAACATAGTCGATACTCCCGGACATGCCGATTTTAGCGGCGAAGTTGAACGAAGTTTGAACCTTGTCGATGGCGCACTGATTCTTGTTGATTCCAGCGAAGGACCGCTGCCACAAACCCGCTTTGTAGTCAAAAAGGCTTTAGCTCGGAAACTGCCGATAATACTCGTTATCAATAAAATTGACCGTCCCGATTCTCGTATTCAAGAGGTTATAAACGAAGTATATGACTTGTTCATCGACCTTGATGCTGCAGATGAGCAAATAGAGTTTAAAATTCTATACACTATCTCGAAAACCGGAGTAGCACACTATGAACTAGGTGATGATTCAACAGATTTGCGCCCGTTGTTCGATACAATTCTTTCAGAAATTCCCGGTCCCGAAGCCGACGACGAGGCAGAGCCTCAGTTTTTGGTTACCAATCTCGATTACGACTCGTATGTCGGTCAAATCGCCATAGGACGCCTTTCCAACGGAATATTGGAACTCCGTAAGTCTTATGCCTTGTGCCAGAAGGATAAAACCGTCAATGGCATTAAGTTTTCGGCTTTGTTCAATTTTCAGGGATTAAAGAAAAGACAAACAGATATTGTCGAAGCTGGCGACATTGTTGCTATCGCAGGCGTTGAGAATTTGCAAATAGGCGACACAATAACATCAATCGAAAATCCTAAGCCTTTGCCGCGTATAAAAGTTGATGAGCCGACGCTTTCGATGATATTTTACGTTAACGATGGGCCTTTTGCCGGCAGGGAAGGAAAGTATATGCAGTCTCGTAATCTCAAGGCAAGACTTGATTTGGAGACTTTGCGAAATGTTGCCATCGAGCTAAAACCCACCGGCAGAACCGATGCTTTCGAGGTTTGCGGCAGGGGCGAATTGCAGATGGCTGTGTTAATCGAAACTATGCGCCGCGAAGGGTTCGAGTTTATGGTATCGAAGCCTCAAGTAATTACAAAAGAAATCGATGGTGTCCTTTGCGAGCCGATGGAAAATCTATTCCTCGATATTCCCGAAGAACACATCGGAACATTAACATCAAAGCTTTCCGCGCGAAAAGGGCAACTTCAAAATATTACAAACAGTGGCAGCGGACGAGTCAATATGGAGTTTAAAATCCCTTCGCGCGGCTTAATCGGTTTTCGCAGCCAGTTTTTGACCGATACAAAAGGCGCCGGCATTATGAATACATTGTTCGATGGCTATGAACCATGGTTCGGCACGATTCAGCAGCGGTTAACCGGCGCGCTTGTCGCCGACCGCCAAGGCAGGGCAACGGCTCATGCCAGCTATGGAATGGAAGACCGTGGCGAATTGTTTATTGAACCGGGAACCGAAGTATATGCGGGAATGATTATCGGCGAAAGAAATAAAGCGCGCGATTTGACGGTAAATATTACAAAGGAAAAGAAATTGACGAATATGAGGGCGTCGAATTCAGATGCTACGGTTGTTTTACGTCCGCCACGGCGATTATCGCTCGACCAGTGCATAGAGTTTATAGCCGAAGACGAACTAATCGAAATAACGCCCGAGAACATACGCTTGCGCAAGATGGAACTCGACGCAACAAAAAGAAAAAGACAAGACAGAGAAAGCGAAATAGGGTAGAAACCATAAAGAAACTGGCGCAATACAAGCAAACAAAATCCGCTATCAAGTTTCCGTATTCAGCGCCGCCAGACGAGACATTGATAACGGAGATTGTGCTTTATGCATTAAGTTATAATAAAAAGTAGATGTTCCTTCAAAACCTTCCGAAGGTTTTAAACCCTCGGAAGGTTGAGCTATTCATAATTTTCTAAAATTTTATAAAAGAATTCACATTCACATTCCCGCTGCAATTTATCTTCATAAAATACTGTCCTGCGGCTAAGCTTGATATATCGACGCTGCACCGGAACTCGCCGCCGGAATGAGCAATAGCAGGCAGTTTTTGAATGCTCCTTCCGAAAATATCGAGGATTTCAATTTCCACAAAGCCTGCAGGAATTTCGTTCATTACTATTTCGATGTTTTCTGTTGCGGGATTGGGGATGATTGAGGAGTTTGCCTGTTTGGGTTCATCAACGCCGGTATCGGGAAATCCGTCCAAGTCATACATCCATATCTGCCTTTGATTACTTAAAGCGACCAGAAACCTTCTGGGATTAATATAAGTTACAAAAAAAGCCTGAATCCATTTTGTAGCATGCTCCGGATATGAAGTGTCGTGTCGCCAGTTTTTTCCGCCGTCGCTTGTAATCAGCATTTGCGAGTCATGGTAAACCGCTACGGCATTCAAGCTATCGAGAAAAGTAAAGTGATAACATCCTGCGCCACCATACATTAATTCGCTATATTGCAATTCCCAAGTCTTGCCGCCGTCGCTTGTGTGGTATATCCTTTCGATATAAGTGAATCCAGTGCCGAATGTGTCTATACTTGCGGTGAGCCAACCGTTCATCGGGTCAGTGAAAACAATTCGAGTTACTAATCCGTCTTCGTCGGTCCAAAACAATGGGTAAATCGACCATGTTTTGCCGGCGTCTTCGGTTCGACAAATATTTTGAAACCAACGCTGAATTGGTGTTGGTGGGCTTGTTGTTGAGTCCCATTCAAAATAAAAGCCGTCGCATACATAAATACTATCAGATATTACAAACCAAGTATTGAATACTTTAAAATTTGTTGAATCGTTCAATATATTAGGTATGGAATCCCATGTCAAACCAAAATCAGTCGATTTATTAAAATGTGCTTTTTTATCTTCGTAATTACCTGTTTTGGCATAGCAATTGCCATTCTTCAGGCATTGCAGCGATTCGAAATAGTGAGGTATCTTTAATTCTGTGTTAATTGTATCCCATTGTAAGCCGCCATTCGTTGTTCTTAGAATTGTATCGCCTTTCATTGTATATAGTATTGAATCGGTAGATAATACCACATATTTGTTATTATAACCATAGTTTGTACATGGCCTATATCTAAAAATATCAAA
>CAYLSY010000304.1:0-3356 GCA_964386275.1 uncultured Hyphomicrobiales bacterium | reverse complement strand
AAACTGGCAGCTCGCCTAACTAGCGAAGAATTACTCGAACAAGTCGACATGTTCGAAAAAGATACTCTATTGGCAACCTTACTCGATAAACTACCAGATATAATATTAATTTTAAACAGCGCTCGTCAAGTTGTATATGTTAACAAAAGAATTTTTCCGTTAATCGGCTCGGAAGATAAACTCAGGGTTTATGGTAAACGCCCCGGCGAGATTCTCGGTTGCGAAAGCTCTTACGAACGCAAGGGCGGATGCGGTACCGGCGATGCCTGCGAGTATTGCGGCGCATTGCTGACAATTCAAGAGGCTTTGCTTGATTTGGAATGCGTCAACGAGTGCAGCATAATCCAAAAAGGCACCGGCGAAGCATTCGACTTACGCGTCTCCGGCTCGCCTATCTACAAGAACAATCAGCGATTTGTTATATTTTCATTATATGACATTAGCGACGTAAAACGCAAGGAAGTACTCGAGCGATTGTTCTTCCACGATATACTTAATACTGCAATAGGAATCTCGTCAATAGCGCAGGTTTTACAATTGCAATTGCCTCCAGAATATGATGAATACAAAGATTTGATAGCGAATAATTCCAGAAGACTGATTGACGAAATACTTGCTCAACGCCAACTAATAGCAGCCGAAAAAGGAAATTTAGCAATAACGCTATCGGAAGTCAATACAAAATTACTCCTCTACGAAATGCGGGCTTTTTGCGGAAGTTTTGAAATGGCAAAGAAAATAGTGATTAATATATCTCCAGAATCTGAATCATTTTTAATTAAAACAGATAAGGTTATTATCAGCAGAGTCTTGATTAACCTAATCAAGAACTCGATTGAAGCAGTATATCCTGATGGAACAGTAACAATAAAAGCATTAAAAAAAGATGAGAATGTAGTATTTTCTGTTCATAATGATTCGTTTATGCCAAAGGAAGTCCAGTCGCAAATATTCAGGCGCTCTTTTTCGACGAAAGGCACGGGACGCGGCATTGGCACATACAGCATTAAGATTTTTACCGAACAATATTTAAAAGGACGTGTCTCATTTACCTCAGACGAAAAAATGGGAACTACTTTTTATATTACTTTACCGATATCGAGTTAACATCAGGTTTATAAGGAATATTGAAATAAAATACAGCGCCATGGTTTGGTTCTGATTCTACCCAAATTTTGCCGCCAAGCAATTCAACATTGGCTTTTGCAATCGCCAAGCCAAGGCCTGTGCCGCCGGGAAGTTTGGAGTATGCGGTTTCGACTTGACGAAAACTGTCAAATACAAGCTCGTGGAATTCCTTGGCAATGCCGATACCAGTATCTTTGACATAGAATTGAATGTAATTCGGTATCAGTTTGCATCCAACTTCTACATAACCTTCGTTTGTAAATTTAATTGCATTTGTCAGCAGTTTTTCGAGTATTCTTGTCAATTTCTCTTCGTCAGTTACGCATTCGCATGAAGTCAATTCTGTTGAAATAGTCGCTTTTAACTGGATTGTGGGCTTCGATTGAATAATTTCAGAAAATGAAGAATAAACATTATTAATAAGCGCAGGAATGCTGACCAAAGAATAATCAGGCTCAATTTGCCCGGAATCGAGCTTCGATATTTCAACAATATCCGTAATAATTTCAAGCAATTGATTGCAGCTCTTTTCGACGATACACAAATATTGTTCTTGCTCTTGCGGTTCAATTTCAGTCTTTTTAATGATATTGATGAAGCCTTTGATTCCATTCATCGGCGTGCGAATTTCATGCGAAATGTTTGCCAGAAAAGCGGTTTTCAGCCGGTCGCTTTCTTCGGCTTTTTCTTTGGCAATTCGAAGCGCAATTTCGTATTCCTTTATTTTTGTAATATCGCGATAAAAGCAAACAAAGCGATAAGGCATCCGGTTTTTATCGAAAAGCGCCTTGCCTCTGGCATTTATCCATAAAATCTCATTTTCTTTGGTTGTAGCGCGAAAAACTGAATCATAGCTATTTACTTTACCGCTGAAATAATCGTCAATTTCTTTGAAAACTCTGTCTCTGTCGTTGGGATGGATCAGGTCGCTCCAAGCTTTGCTTGTATTCGGCAGTTCATCGGGTTCATATCCGAACATACGCGCAAATTGCTCAGAAAAATAAGTCGTGTCGTTCATTAAATTCCAATCCCATAGCCCATCAAGAGCGCCTTCGACGGCTAAAGAGAAACGCTCTTCGCTTTCCTGCAGCTTGGCTTCGGTAATTTTATGGTTTGCGATTTCGATTTCCAAATCATGATTCTTTTTTTCAAGTTTACGAACCAATCGTTCGCTGTAAAGCTGAAATACTTCTTTTTCGTCGATGGGAACCGAAGGGCTTTGAGGCGGCACATAATTAGAAGAGTTTTCAATCACTTCTTTGATTAGCCGAAGAAACACGTCAGGTTCTTGCGGCTTGCGAATGAACTTTTGCGCACCGAGTGACAAGGCAAACTCTTCGTCTTTCGAATCAATATATGTTGCAGTGTAAAAGATAAAATTGATGTCTTTCAATTTTTCGTCAAGCTTGCATTCCCTGCATAATTGAAACCCGTCCATAACCGGCATTAAAATATCAGATATGATTAAGTCGATTTTTTCGGAACGGAGTATATCTAACGCTTCAAGACCATTGAAAGCGCTTCTGACTTCAAATTTTTGACTTTTAAGCATTATAACCATTAAATCAATATTATCAGGATTGTCATCCACAACGAGAATCTTCATTTTTATACCTTGCTATAGAATTCGAAAAAAAAAGGCGGCGATAACCACTTTTCAAGCGTAAACTATTAGAATTAAATATTTTACGCATTATTATTTCATTTCTTCTTAATAAAAAAACCAAAAGAGATTACAAATATTTTAAAACATTATCCATAAATGTTTCCGGGTCAATGGGTTTTTCAATATAGCCGGTGCAACCGGCGTTCAGTGCTTTTTGCTTGTCTCCGGTCATTGCATAAGATGATACAGCAATAATTGGTATTGTATTGCCAATCGCCGAGTTTCTAATCATCCGTGTAACTTCAATTCCGTTTATATCCGGAAGCTGTATATCCATTAGAATCAAATCGGGCTTTAAATCAAGAGCTAGATTGAAACCTTCCAAGCCTGATGGCGCCATAATAACAGTAAACTTATGCTGCTCTAAAATAAATTTAATCATATATAGATTATCTTCATTATCCTCGATTATTAAAACTCTTTTCATAGTTATTCCAAAAAAAAAAAGAAACTGAGATTTATTATTTTTAGTTTTTTGAATTTAGCGGCAATTCGAGATAGAATTCGCTTCCTTCGCCCATTTTGATGACAACGAATATTTAACAACCCAATAATTACATGA
>CAYLSY010000303.1:0-3357 GCA_964386275.1 uncultured Hyphomicrobiales bacterium | reverse complement strand
TACATTTTACTATTTCTAATGCGTAATCTGAGTTAAATCTATATTTTTACTATTGATATTTCTATCATTGTAACTTCATATCGAAAATTTACTTAAATTTGTATCTTGTTTTACGCAAAAGAATAATTAATTATTTTTAGAAATTATTGAATTATAAAAGTCCAACAAGATTACAAAAAGGTTATTGGAGTTGATACTACTCCATTTTTTTTTTAACTTATAATAAAATATGTTGTTTTAATACGGTATAAACTACGTAATGAACAAAAAAAAGCAAACTTTAGCCGAAGCGGTAATCCGCTTCGCAGGCGATTCCGGTGATGGAATGCAGCTTTCGGGCTTGCAGTTTTCCAATACATCGGGAACAGTTGGAAACGACGTCAATACGTTTCCCGACTATCCTTCGGAAATCCGCGCTCCCGAAGGAACACTTTATGGTGTCAGCGCATACCAGATTCAATTCGGCTCGAAGCGCATCTACACTCACGGAAGTAAAATCGATGTCTTGGTCGCGATGAACGCATCTTCGCTCAAAGTCAATTTAAATTCGCTTCGCAAAGGTGGCACTATCATTGCAAATACAGCTGGATTCGACGAAAAAAACCTTAAATTGGCAAAATTTGATGAAAATCCACTTTTCAACAACTCCCTCTCGGATTATAAGCTTCATACCATCGACATGACAGGTCTAATGCACAAAGAACTTGACGAGCTGAAGCTTTCCCCAAAAGATACTGAAAGAACTAAAAATATATTTGCCTTAGGGCTTACTTATTGGCTATTCAACCGTCCTTTGGAGCCAACTGAAAAATGGCTCAATAATAAATTTTCAAAGAAAAAAGCTATACTGGAAGCCAATCTTCGCGCACTTAGATGCGGTTATAAATACGGCGAAGCAAGCGAAGAATTCGATACACAGTTCGAAATAGCTCCTGCAAAAATGGAAAAAGGCATTTATCGCAACATAACCGGAAACGAAGCAGCCGCGCTTGGACTTGTTGTTGCGGCCAAGAAGGCTAATCTGCCTTTATTCCTCGGCTCATACCCGATTACTCCGGCAACAGAGATTCTGCATTATATTTCAGGATACAAGAAATACGGCGTTAAGCACTTGCAGGCAGAAGACGAAATTGCCGGCATCTCGAGCGCAATCGGAGCATCGTTCGGCGGTTACCTTGCAGCAACGACCACAAGCGGACCCGGTCTTTCGCTCAAAGTCGAAGCTATGGGGCTTGCCATTATTTTGGAATTGCCATTGGTTATAATCGATGTTCAACGCGGCGGACCAAGCACTGGACTTCCAACAAAGCCGGAGCAATCCGATTTGCTCATGGCAATGTGGGGTCGCCATGGCGAAGCGCCATTACCGATTGTTGCGGCTGTCAATGCAGCAGATTGTTTTAATATGACAATCGAAGCCGCTCGCATTGCATTGAAATATATGACACCTGTTATTCTATTAACAGATGGCTATTTGGCGCAAGGCACAACGCCGTTTAAAGTGCCGAACCTCGAAGAATTGCCCGATATTTCGCCTAAATTCCACACCGACCCCGAAACATTTCAACCATATAAGCGTAATCCTGACACTTTAGCTCGACTTTGGGCTGTTCCCGGTACTCCGGGTTGCGAACATCGCATTGGCGGGTTAGAAAAAGAGGACATTACAGGTTTAGTCAGCCAAGACCCAATGAATCATCAAAAAATGTGTGAAATTCGCGCCCAAAAAATAGCTAATATAGCAAATGATATACCTCTTGCAGAAGTATCCGGCGAACAAGAGGGCGACCTTCTTTGCATTGGCTGGGGCGGAAGCTATGGCGCAATAAAGGATACTTTCGACAAGATGCGCTCGGAAGGCAAGAAGTTTTCTTATATGCACTTACGTCATTTGAATCCGCTGCCGCGTAATTTCGAAGAAGTTATTTCGCGTTTCAAACGCTTGTTTGTTCCTGAAATGAACCTCGGACAACTTTCGACTATAATTCAGGCAAAATTCTTGCGTCCGGTCATCGGCTACCACAAGGTTCAAGGCAATCCTTTCAAGGAAAGCGAAATCGAAGAACAAATTAACGCATTATTAAACCAATAAAGCGTTTGATATACATTAATTCAGGATATATCCTGAAAGAATATTTAAATATATGCTTTAAATATTTAAAAAACTAAAGGAATACAATAAAAATGAGAACATTAATTGATGATATAGTTTTCAACGAAGCCCAATCAAGCGGCGAACTTCAAGCTAAGGATTTCAAGACTCCTATCGACGTTCGCTGGTGCGCCGGCTGCGGCGGTTACTCAATTCTCGCTCAAACACAGCGTATCATGGCTTCGCTTGGCATTCCGAAAGAGAAAATCGTATTCGTTTCGGGTATCGGCTGCTCGAGCCGTTTTCCGTACTATATGGACGTTTACGGTATGCACACTATGCACGGACGTGCCTTGGCAATTGCTTCGGGTTTGAAAATTGCTCGTCCGGACCTATCGGTTTGGATTGCCACCGGCGACGGCGATGCGCTCTCAATCGGTGGAAACCACTTTATTCATGCGGCTCGCCGCAATGTCAACCTGAACGTAATTATGTTCAATAATGCCGTATATTCTCTTACAAAAGGTCAATATTCGCCGACTTCGCTAACTGGACAAATCACGAAATCATCTCCGCTGGGCGTACTTGATGACCCGTTCAATCCCGCAAGTCTTGCGCTTGGCTCTGGCGCAACATTCGTTGGACGATGCTTCGACCGTGATTCCAAAATGATGCAATATATGTTCGAGCGCGCTGCTAAGCATAATGGATTTGCATTTGTCGAAGCTTATGCTAATTGCGTTATTTTTAACGATGGTGCTTTCGATTTATACACAAAGAAAGAAACTCGCGACGAGCATACTGTCGTGCTGGAACATGGCAAACCTCTTATTTTCGGCAATAACAAGGATAAAGGTATAAAATTAGACGGCTTCAAACCTATCGTGGTTTCTTTAACAGATGGCACAAATTCTATAAACGACCTGTTGGTGCATGATGAAACCGATTCGACATTGGCTTTTGTGCTTGCGAACATGACGTATAATCCTGATTTGCCACGTCCCATGGGAGTTTTTCAAGCAATTGAAAGGCCCACATACGAACACAAGGTCGAATCACAAATCGAATACTATAGCACTAAAGATGGCGTCCCCGATATAATGGACCTGCTCAAAGGCGAAGATTCATGGGTGATTGAGTAATCACCACTATGAATTAGATTTTTTTATTTCCGAATTGACGATAAAAACAATATACTCATCCGATGACTGAGTCATCGGATGAGTTATTGCCCTTTATTTAAATAACATAATGCAATTGTATTA
>CAYLSY010000302.1:0-3372 GCA_964386275.1 uncultured Hyphomicrobiales bacterium | reverse complement strand
AAATTTTCACTTGCTTTAATTAAATCTTTGGGTATATTATTATCTTTTACGGCAAAACTAAAAAAATTTGGCAATATATATATGTCGTGAGTAACAGATTTTTTTTCTAAATCATCAAGTAATTCATTTTGCTGTAGTTCATCCATAATTAATTCCTTTAAGGCCCTGCTAAAAATATTGTTGAAGTAGGAGAAAGTTATAACTAAATATCTTATAATTATCAATTACTAATTTCCTTCGTTTTTCCCTTCTTTCGAAAGAAACGAATAAAGCGCCGGAATAATGTATAGTGTTAAAAAAGTCGAGAACAGTAGACCGCAAACGACTGCTATGCCCAGCGATTGACGGCTCTCGGACGATGAGCCGAGCGCCAGCGCAATCGGCAAAATACCCAACACCATCGCCGATGTCGTCATCAAAATAGGCCGCAAACGCGCAACGGCGGCGAAATGCACTGCCTGTAGTTTCGACATGCCTGAATGCTTGCGCTGATTGGCGAATTCGACAATCAGTATGCCGTTTTTCGTAATCAAGCCGATTAGCATGATGATTCCGATTTGGCTGAAAACGTTCAGCGTTTGGTTGAAATACCACAGCGAGAGCAGCGCTCCGGCTAATGCCAGCGGCACTGTGAAAAGTATTATCAGCGGGTCGCGGAAACTCTCGAACTGCGCCGCAAGTATCAGGAAAATCAACACAATCGAAAGCAAGAAGATATACAGCAGGCTCGATGAACTTTCAGCAAAATCGCGCGATTGTCCCGCAAGCGCTGTGTTGAACTTATCGGGAAGTATTTTATCTGAAATAGCCTGCATTTCCGCCAAACCATCGCCCAAAGTATGCCCTGCGGCGACGCCAGCCGAAATCGTCGCCGAAACGTAGCGGTTGAACGAGAAAATCGTCGATGGGCTGATGCTTTCCTCGTAATCAATCAGGTTTTCGATTGAAATCAGCTCGCCTTTGTTGCTCCGGACATAGATTTTCTGTAAATCGCCGGGTTGGTTGCGCTCGTCCCGCTCGACTTGTCCGATGATTTCGTATTGCTTTCCGTTCATTATAAAATAGCCATAACGCTGCGCGCTAAGCAGCAACTGCAGCGAGCGCGCCAGCTCGTCGGAGGAAACGCTGAGCTGTGCGGCTTTTTCGCGATTAATTTTTATGCGCAATTCCGGTTTGTTTATTTTCAAATCTGCGTCAACGAAAGTTAGAATTTTACTTTTGCGGGCTTCGTCGAGGAATTTCGGCAAAAATTCCTGCAATTCCTTCAAACCGGGCGCCAGCAGCACAAATTGAATCGGTTGACCGCCCATTCGGTCGCCGATTGTCGGCGGCTCGAACGGGAAAAACCGCGCACCATGGACTTTCATCGCCTCGCGTGAAATAAATTTAAAAATGTCCTTTTGGGAACGTTTTCGTTTGTCAGCATCGACGAGGTAAACCAGTATCATGCCTTTGTTTACGGGGTCGAGCGCCGCCATACTCGGCGAAATCATATAAAAATCCGTTTCTATTTCCGGCACGGAATCGCGAATCACTTTATCGAGCTGCTCAATATACCTTGCCGTAAATTCATACGACGAGCCTTCGGGCGCAACAACTGGAATACGGACATTCGAGCGGTCTTCGAACGGCGCAAGCTCGGAGTGTATGTTTTTATAGAGAAATACAATCAAAATGGCTATGGCTGCCAGTATCGGAAAGACGAGCCAGCGTTTGTTCAAAAAAGCCTGCAGCGAATATCGATAAGCGCGGTTCAATCCCAAGAAAAACGGCTCGGTTAACCGGAAAATTAGGTTAACGTTGAAATGGCGCTGCTCTTTCAAAATGCGTGAGCACATCATCGGCGTCAGAGTCAAAGCGACAAATGCCGAAATCAGCACTGAGCCTGCAACCACAACTGCAAATTCACGAAAAAGCCTACCGGTTATACCGCTCAAAAACATAACAGGCAGGAAAACCGCCGCCAGAGTAATTGTTGTTGAAAGCACCGCGAAATAAATTTCTTTCATACCCGAAACGGCTGCTTCGATACGATTCATGCCAGAATCGATTTTAGTGTGAATATTCTCCAGCACAACAATTGCGTCGTCGCAAACCAAACCAATGGCAAGCACAACCCCAAGCAATGTCAAAACGTTAATCGAAAGCCCCGCTAGAGCCATTATGATGCAAGTGGCAATCAGCGAAACAGGTATCGCCACTACCGGAATTATCGTCGAACGCCACGTTCTGAGGAACAGAAAGATGATGACTATTACCAGCAGCAAGGCTATGATAATCGTTTCCTTGACTTCCTCGATCGCCTTGCGCTCAAATTTCGTAAAATCGTAGCCGATACTGAGTTTATAATCGTCGGGAATTTCTTTCTTTATCGTCTCCATGCGTTTATAGAACTCGTCGGCAATGGCGATGTCGTTTGCGCCTTGTTGCGGCATCACACCGACCATGATGACGGTTTTTCCGTTCATCATCAACGTAGAACGCTCGTTCAGTGGGCCAAGCTCGGCATGTCCGATGTCTTTTAGTCTAATTATGTTATCTGCGTTTTCCTTGATAATCATGTCGTTGAACTGGTCGGCGCTTTCGAGCAGTCCGAGCGTACGAATAGACAGCTCGGTTTCGCCGCCCTCGATTCTGCCGGCCGGCAATTCAATATTTTCCTTTGCTACGGCTTTCTGCACATCGGTAGGCGAAACACCGCAGGCATTCATCTTATCGGGCGAGAGCCACAGGCGCATCGAATAGCGCTTTTCGCCGAAAATACGTATGCCGCCGACGCCTTCGATTGTCTGCATGCGCTCTTTGATGACGCGGTCGGCTATGTCGCTGACTTCCAATATGTTATGGGTCTCGCTTTCGATACTGAGGAAGATTATTGCGTTGGCGTTGGCGCTCATTTTTTCGACAATCGGCGGGTCGAGGTCTTTTGGCAGTACTTTAATAGTCTTCGAAACACGGTCCCGGACATCGTTTGCGGCATTATCCAAATCGACGCCGAGATTGAATTCCACCGTGATGATGCTCGATTGCTCGCTCGAAACCGAGCTTACCGTTCGAATGCCTTCGATGCCGTTGATGGATTGCTCGAGCGGCTCTGTAACTTGCGCTTGGATAATTTCCGCGTTTGCGCCGGTATAAATCGTCGTAACGGTAACAATCGGCGGGTCTACCTGCGGATACTCGCGAACGCCGAGTTGCAGGAAACCTACAATACCGAACAGCAGCAGCAAAATCGACATTACAAACGCAAGAACAGGGCGGCGTATGCTTATTTCTGATAAGTTCATAATATTTTTTTCTAATATTGAAAATATAAAATAAATAAAATGAATTAAAAAAAAAAAATAAAAAAAATGTTATTTTTTAAATAAA
>CAYLSY010000301.1:0-3396 GCA_964386275.1 uncultured Hyphomicrobiales bacterium | reverse complement strand
ATAGTAATGTTTGTATCGGATTCTTTAATTGCGGCGCTTTTAAAGCTGCTGTCGGAATAAGCGGCATATATCTTAATTTCGTTTGGAACAAAATATAAATCCGGCGTAATTGAATACCTATATTTTATTAACGGGTCGCCAAGATAAGCAAATTGAGTTACTGTAGATAATTCATTATAAGGTTCGTAGAAAATAGCCTTAATTTTAGCGGTTGTCATTACATCGCTTGCTCTTTCCAGATGCAAGCTCGTATCGATTAACGACTCGCTGAATTTCAACTCTAAGGAATAATCATCAAATGAGTTACCGGTAGCGGTAGAGCCCATCGAAGCAATCGTTCCTTTGTCAGGTTCGAACAAATACTCTTCGTTTCTGCAATTCATTGTAAATTCACCAAAATAGCCAGTATTGCATGAAAATGTTGATAGTATTGGGTATTTACTTTTGTTGTTCAATTGCTGAACCATCCATCCATCCAGGTCGTATATACCAACCGCGCCATGTCCGAAGAAATTAATCCAACCAACACCATTATTAATTTCTTCGCGAATTTCTGCGCCTTTTACTCCGCTCGAAGACTGTTCATCAGTTTTTGTAATAAAGATTGTATCGAAACAATAACCAGAACTACTAACAAATATCGCATTTGTTTCCTGATAACTCTTAAAAGTATTGATTTGGCTTTTGTCGGATCCGCCGGTTAAAAACAAGAAGCGTTTCATCCAAGGATTATTTTGAATACTGTCGTATTCTTTCGCCTTGTTTAAATAAATATAACCGTCTTCGTTGCTTTTAACTGGCAAGCGACCTATAGTCATATAAGGCTGGTAATCGTTTCCGAGCATAGTATACCAATAATCGCTCATCGCGAAACCATAGGCAGGTATATAATCGAAGTAATTAGTGAAACTTAAAACCGGTCTTGCATCCAAACTTGCGTCACCATAAAGCACTACATAATCTGGTGCTTGCTGCCAATTATCGTATGCGAATCTTAAATAATCCTTTATTGCGTGAGGAGATTTTTTTCCAAAACGAAACTCCTTATATATATCATCAACATCTACAAAATCAATAGTGATATTATCGCGACTTTGGCGGTATTCAACATAATCCTTTGCAGATTCGTAAAAGTTTGGATGATATATAAAAATAGCTTCTGCTGACTTGTCCAAAGCTCGAAGGTTTGTTTTATTTACCTTGCTGACTTTAGCGGTTTCGAAAGCAGAGTGTTCTGCTGCATAAATATGGTATTGGTTTCCAGCAGCTAAAGGAAGCTTAGCCACATAGGATTTACCTTTGTCTGTTTTGATAAAATTACTGATTGACGCCGCTCCGCTGGCCTGCAAATCTTCGGCTGCAGACTGTTGAATGCCGATAATACCTGAAAAAACGAAAGCGTTGTTGTTCAATTCCTGAGCGCGGGAGCTGCCCCATGACTGCAGCTTTAAAACGAATTCGTTCGATGGCTGCTGGTTTGAGTTTACAGTAATCACAACAAAAGAGTATTGATTTATACTGGATAAATAGTTGTTTAAATCTGCGCCATAATCGGAAAAGTATTTGTATGAAAATGTTGAATAGTCATCACCGTTCGAGTTGCAAATATGAATCCCGTTTTTTTTCGATGAGACATACATACTGTCGTCGATGATTATAGATGTAAGTGGACTGCCGAGCAATTTCACATTAGCAAGGTAAGAAATTCCTTTTTCGACCGGTAATTTCCCAAAATGTTTGCCAAGAGAATCAATCGCATAAACATTTTCGCCGCGGAATCCTTTTATTTCAAGATTTGAATTTGTATTAAGCTGCTTAACTCTGAAATCAGCCTTATTTTGCCAAGCGATAGGCTTTTCGTAGCCTTCGGTCGTCAAATAATCATAAAAAACTGAACTAGGCAAAACGGGCGAGCCGTCTTTATAAACAAGATTAATTTTGACTTTGAACGAATTCGTTCCATTAAATAAATACTTACCGGAAACATCCGTTTCCATGGCAAAGCAAGACTCTTTCGGATAGAGGTCTTCGAATACGGAATCATTATTTATAAACAACTGCATCTTATAGGGCTTATCTAAAGCTCCAGTCCACTCATTTGCCACAAAATAAAAGGACATTTTAATGCTGCTTGCGAAATTAAGAGGCATTAAAGTAAAATTCGAGGAATAACTGTCGGCGCCACCGGCAAACATAGGAGTTGTAACCCACCGGTCGCCTCGTCCGGTTTCGATTCCATAGCCTTCCCAACCCCAATACCAATAAACATCATCTTCGTAATGACGGCAAACATAAACAGAATCGAGGTTTGCCATATCGCCTGAAACATCAGGAAATGGCGTATACCTTACGCCTTTTTGTGAATTATCACTTGTTAAGAAAAATGGAGTTTCGCGGGTATAATAATCAAGCCAGGTCGTATCACCAAAAGTATGTCTGCTAAGGAAAATGATTTCGGTATTGTTATCCAATGCGCCATCGTCGTCTTGAATCCAGCACGGCTCTTCTTTTCCGAAATAATAGATATGCAAATAATCAACATCCGTACCTGAAAATGAAGGCTCGGCTTCGATAATGTTTTTTCCGTAAACATGGGCAATCGAATCGTTCGTCGTAATAATCTTGACATAGGTTTTCGCTGGGTCATACCAGCTTTCAACGGACAAAGGAGTATTTTCCTTTACTTTGAGTGAATTATCAGCAGCAATGCTTTTTCTGTAGTCGATAATAGAATTAATATGCTCTTGGTTCGCAAACAAGGAATGCAATTTGTCGATTTTTTTGTATATTGTTGTTTTTGCTTGATTTAACTGAACAGAAAAGCGAATGTTTATTGTATAATGCCGATAAGCGATTACTGTGCCGTTCGAAGGATTAATATCAAATGGATTCAATGCAATTCTAACAGCAGGAACCCGCTTGACTTCTTGGATTTCACCAACTGTAACCGATGCAGCAATTGGCTCAGGAGTAATAATTGAATCGTACTTGGGAAGTATATCGCCGCTAAAAACAGTATACGGCTCGCTTTTGAGCAATTCAACATGGAAATCAGAATTTGGAACGGCGATAAAAAACTCAAGTTCGTCAATATCGTATTGACTTTTAAGGGCATTTACTCTGTACCGCGGTTCGTTAATCCTAAGGGAGAAAGTATGATTAGGCTCTTCGATTAGTGTTTGCAACGAAGAAATATTTATAGTTACACCATCCTTCGAAGTCAAAACATCAATATTTTTGGAATATAAGCTTGAGCTAAAAACAAAACATATTATTAAAAAAGCAAGGGTTGTTTTCATAACACTATTCATAACGATTAAAAAATACTAAAAATATCGGCTTGAGCCACACTTCTTTTAGTAATAACAATTGAATAATAGTAATTGTTACAATTTT
>CAYLSY010000300.1:0-3401 GCA_964386275.1 uncultured Hyphomicrobiales bacterium | reverse complement strand
ACGCAAACGAAATTGTTTATACGTGATAAATTATCGCTACATTGGAAACATTTTAGTAAATAATATAAAATATAGTGTAAATCATTGAAAAATTGATTATATTAGTAGTCTGTAATATTATCTAAAATGATTTTCTTCGATGAAGTCGCTTTTCATATATTTATTCCTGCTTAGCTATCAGCACAGCGCCTATTTGAACAGAATAGACAGTCTGAAAGCAGTATTGCCAGACACGAAAGATGTTCAATATACAAAAATTCTAACATCAATAGCAGAAAATTATCTGCAAATCAATCTCGATAGTTCGAAAGTATATTCCCAAGCAGCATATAACATAGCAAGTCGCATAGGAAATAAAGATTTGCAGGCAAACGCATTAAGCAATCTTGGCGAAGCCTTCGTCCTACAAGGCATCAACGATAGCGCCTATTTTTATTACAGACAAGCGCACGATTTATTTAAAGAAACCTCAAATAAATCCGGAATAGCGAAAACACTGGATAAAATGGCTCTGGTATTTCGTTATTGGGGTAATTATCGTCTATCAATGGAGTATCTTGTTGAAGCGCTGAAAATATTCGACGACCTGCAGGACAAGCGCGGAGCGGCTTCGGCACACAACAATCTTGGTGTTATCTATAGAAATTACAATAATCCAGAGCAAGCGCTGTGGCATTTTAGAAAAGCATTGGAATTAGCGACTGAAACTTCTTTTTATGAAGAAATTGCCAATTCCAACACAAAAATTGGAAATATTTACTGGTATTCCGGAAATAATCAAGAAGCTTTATTCTATTATGAAAGAGCATTGAAAATCGCTGTCGATTACGGCATCCGAAGCGAGGAATCCGGCGCCTTGAATAACATCGGTAATGTTTTTCGCCAATCCGGCAATTTTTCGAAAGCACTCGAATACTACGGTAAGTCTTTGGCAATCAGCAAGCAAATCCAAGACCAGAACATGCTCTCGGTTACGGAAAAGAACATCGGGCTTGTCTATAAGAACAGCGAATTGTTCAATAAAGCGATTGAACATTTCGAAATCAGCCTTGATTATGCCCAAAAAGCCAATCTAAAAAAACTCATATTCGAAAATTACATGTATCTTTCCGACGTTTACAGTTCGCTCGGCAATACCGCAAAAGCCTTCGAATTATATAAATCATACGTTTCGTTCAAGGATTCATTATTCAACGAAGAAACTGCCCAAAGAATCAATATGCTGAAAATGAAATATGATAAGGACAGTGAAATTCAGCAAATCGAGCTAGATAGTCAAAAGCAGCTAACGCAATTATACCTTGTAATTCTTTTTTTAAGTCTTGTTAGCGTTGCCGTGTCTGTGATTCTCGGTATTAAGCTCAAGCGAAGATATTCCGATTTGAAAGAAAGGAACGAGCAGTTGGTTTCATCGAATAGCTTCATGAAGTCTATGATGGAAAGTATCCCCAACGCTGTATTTTATACCGACATCAATATGAATATACTTGGCTGCAACAAGGATTTTGAAATGCTGACATTAAAACAACCTACTGAAATAATAGGATACAATGTTAGAGAAATTCTTTCTCCTTTTTTTGATGAAGTAACTTTCGATAAAAGTTTCAGCATCTCCGATAGCAGTTATTCCTTGTGGCTATCAACAAAAATGGCTAAAGGCACAACCAAAGAGACTGATATTATTCTCCATAAAGCGCCGTTCACTGATAAAAACGGGGTGCTCAACGGATTTATTTTTGTTTTAGTCGATATAACCGAGTTGATCAAATCCGAAACAGCGCTCAGCGAAAGTCAACTCCGCTACCAAACACTTGTTGAAAATGCTTATGATGCTATTTATTTGCTGAATGGGCAGTCATTTGAATACGTAAATCCGAAATTCACTGAATTGACCGGTTACTCAACTAACGAAATATACTCAAGTAAATTTAAATTCCACGACCTTTTCGATGAGTCTTCGAGCGACATTTTCTATAATGAATATAACAAATTGTTGCATGGCGAGCCGCTTGCGCGTCAGCTCGAGTTGGTCATCGTTAGCAAACTTGGCGAAAGAATCAACGTCGAAACTAGTGTCGTATCATTAGGAGAGCCGGCTCAGGCCAAGATACTTGGCGTCATGCGCGATATAACCGAAAGAAAGCGTATCCAAAGCGCAATGGAAGAGTATCAAACTGTGCTTGAAAACAGCGTTGCCGAGCGAACAGCCCAACTCGAAAATGCCCTCGAAGAATTGAAAATCGCTAATGCCGATGCAGCCCAAGCCCTAATTCGCGAGAAAGAACTCAACGAGTTGAAAACGCGCTTCATTTCGATGATTTCGCACGAATACCGGACTCCATTGACAGTAATCCTATCCTCGACATATTTATTGGAACAGTATTTCGACAGCAACCTAAAAGATGGACACTCGCGGACACTTTCAAGAATTCAAGAATCCATTAAATCGATGACGCACCTTTTGAACGAAGTAATTACTCTCGGCAGATACGAATCCGACAACGTGGATGTTAATCTGAAGAAAATCAATATCGTCGAATTAATATCAAGCATAATTTCCGAACAAAAACTAATCGACAACAACAAACATATAATTATTTTCTCGCCCTACAACGACACGATTGAGTTTAGAACAGACCAAATGGCGTTTTACCAAATATTCAGCAATTTATTGTCAAACGCTTTGAAATACTCGCCCGAAGGCACTATTGTCGAAATGCTCGTTACCGAATATGAAAATGGTATCGAAATTCAAGTCTGCGACAAGGGCATCGGTATTCCCGAAAGCGACTTTATTCACCTGTTCGAACCTTTCTTCCGCGCTCATAACGTTGGGGCAGTGTCCGGTTCGGGACTGGGACTG
Source organism: uncultured Hyphomicrobiales bacterium (assembly GCA_964386275.1). Lineage (GTDB taxonomy): Bacteria > Bacteroidota > Ignavibacteria > Kapaibacteriales > UBA2268 > CAYLSY01. Next base: position 538 of record CAYLSY010000300.1, on the reverse strand, counting down.
TCGATTCTAAAGAAGTCAATCGAATCGCTCCGCGGCGATATCCGCTTTAATAGCAAACCCGGCGAAGGCACTACCTTTTCTGTCAAACTGCCATATTTGAACTCAAACAATATTTAGTTTAATTGGTAACTCTGAAAGGTTCTTTAGTAAATCATTCATGCTCGCTCGAAACCGATCTATAATAATGAAAAATGAACCCAGATTTCGCATTAGAAATAGTAAAAAGTACTAAAAATGGCTGCCAATCAAGAAAATCCCCCTACCCCCTTTTTCAAAAGGGGAAAAAGAAATTTCTTGATAAGTCATCAATTAGCAAACAATTAGACACAATGCGATTTGTCTATTGAGTCTTTTGGGATGAATTAACTCAACTCGGTATTAATTTACAAGGATTCCAGAGATAATGAAACGAAGCTCTTGTTTTTTATTTACTATTGCTTGTTCCAATTGAGTTGCTTATTACAAGACTGAAGACTAAACAAATTCCAAATTTCCAATTTAGTTTACGTTTCGTTTAAATGTATTTCGGAGGAAAGCG
>CAYLSY010000299.1:0-3404 GCA_964386275.1 uncultured Hyphomicrobiales bacterium | reverse complement strand
GCTTGGTTAATCAAATCGTTTGCCACAGCGTTGCGTTCAGCCAACTCCTTCATCATGCCGACATATTGCGAGCCTTGTCCTGAAAATAATAACGCTTTTGACATATATAATAATGATGATTATTGATAATTTAATTAAATTGTAATCACTTGCAACTTTTTTATGATAAATATTGAAAAGTGAATAATATCTTTAATAACAATATTTAACAATATATTGCTGAATATATTTGATATTTTATTTTAAGTAATTCATGTTAATTGATTACAATATATATAGCTTATTGTATTAAACAATTTCAAGTTCAAAATTTTAATTTACTTTGCGTTCATATTCCATTTCAAATAAACGGAACCCCAAGTAAAGCCAGCGCCGAAACTTGCAAGAATAAGGTTATCGCCTTTTTTCACTTTGCCTTCAGCGAGCCATTCGGAAATACATAATGGAATGGTTGCGGCGGTTGTGTTGCCATATTTATGGATATTAATCATGACTTTTTCCGGCTTTAGTTTCATACGTTCGGCAGTAGCTGCGATAATTCTCAAATTTGCCTGATGAGGCACCAACCAAGCAATATCATCAGCAGTCAAGTTGTTTCGCTCCATGATTTCGACTGAGACATCAGCCATTCCTTTAACGGCAGCTTTGAACACGGTTTGACCGTCTTGAGAGATATAATGTTCTTTATTAGTAACGCTTTCAATCGAAGGCGATTTGAAACTACCACCAGCGACCATGTGGAGTGCAGGCTCTCCTGTGCCGTCGATTCTTAAAATAAAATCGCGCAAACCATAATCGTCGTCTTCGCAATTTTCAATCAATGCGCAACCGGCTGCGTCGCCGAAAAGCACTGCTTGGGTGCGGTCTTCGTAGTTAGTAATTGAACTCATCTTGTCAGCGCCGCATAAAAGCAAGCGTTTAACAGCACCGGATTCAACTAATTTGCAGGCAGTAACTAGAGAAAATAAAAAACCTGAGCAAGCGGCTTCAACATCGAAGCCCCAGCATTTAGAAGCGCCGATCTTTCTTTGAACGATGGCAGCAGTAGCTGGAAACATACGGTCAGGTGTTACAGTAGCAACTATAATGCAATCGATATCATTAGGCGTTAAGCCGCGTTTTTTTATACATTCCAGAGCAGCAGGTACTATTAAATCACTTGTTGCCCCATTCAATTGTATATGCCTTTCTTTAATGCCGGTGCGGGTCATAATCCATTCATCCGTTGTATCGAGAATTTTCTCGAAATAAGCATTATCGTATATATCCGGTGGAACATAATGAGCTATTGACGTAATTGTTGCTGGCATAAACAAACATCTTCCATTATTAAAAAATCATATTATTGTATTCGTTACTTTCTGTGGGTTCAATGCGTTGATAATCTTGGAATTTACGTCTCGTTTAACGTAATCGACAGCTCTGAAAATCATATTTTGAATAGCCAATGGCGAAGACTTACCATGACCGATTATTACAGCGCCGTTTACTCCCAAAAGCGGCACTCCACCATATTGTTCATAATCGAAGCCTTTCATGGATTTCCTCAGGAATGGAGCTAATGCACCAATCATTATGGAGTTAAGCACATTTTTTCCGGCAAGATTTTTAAATTTCGATTTTAGGAAAAGAGGAACGCTTTCAGCAAATTTCAGAACAATATTTCCTGTAAAGCCATCGCATACAATGACATCGGCTGCTCCAGTCAAAATGTCGCGACCTTCGATATTGCCAATAAAATTTAGCTGGCTTTCGCTTAGCATTTTATAAGTATGCTGAAGTGTCTCGGTGCCTTTCGAACTTTCTTCTCCGATATTGAGCAATCCAATTCGCGGATGTTCCAAACCAACGATTTGCGAAGCGAAAATGCTGCCCATAACAGCAAATTCAAACAGGAAACGCGGCTTGCAGTCGATATTAGCGCCCACATCAAGCACAAACGACGGGTAATCATTCGGTGTTGGGAAAAATGAACCGATTGTCGGTCGACTTACTCCATGAATGCGTCCCAATGCTATTGTTGCTGTCGAAAGCACAGCACCAGTGTTGCCGGCAGAAACAAATGCGTCGGCATAGCCTTGCGCATGAAGCTCTAATCCCTTATAAAGAGAAGAGTTACGCTTCTTTTTAATTGAAGCCGTCGGGTCATCGTCCATCGATACAACTTCATCAGTATGAAGGATGGAGTATTTTATTTTTGACTCGTCGAATTGAGATAGGGCAGACTTGATTTTACTTTTATTACCGACGAAAATAACTTCCAAATTAATATCGGAGTTGTTTTCGAAAGCCTTTATTGCGCCTTGAACTTCATTCATTGGCGCAAAATCGCCGCCCATAGCGTCGAGCGCTATTCTATATGTTCTGTTGTCGTTTTCTATCATTGAGCAATTTGTTTTGTTATAAAAAGCATCGCTATTATTAACAATACTAAAATGAGAATGAAAAAAATCATTCCGGTTAAACAAATTTAGTGATAAATTACGTGTAAAAAAACAGTAAAAATACCGAGTTATCAATTATTTACAAAGAAGCAATCGCTTTTCTGCCATTATAATATCCGCATTCCGGACATGCTCTATGGGGCAGTTTTACGCCTCCGCATTGCGGGCAAATCGTAGTTGCGCTGGCAAATGCTTTGTAATGAGTTCTGCGTTTGTCTCTTCTTGTTCTCGAATGTCTTCTGATTGGATTTGGCATATGAACCTCTTTATGAAAAATTATTGTATTATTTTCAATAATAAAGAAAAAATGAAATTATTTTAATTATGAACAGTTTATTTTAAATTTATGCTATTTCACTTTTCAAAGTGGCAATCGCCACCGTTTTTCAAATTATTTACAGAATCAGTCTTCATCGATTTTCAGCTCAAGTCCTGAAAAAGGGCTTTCGTAATCGTCCTGCCTGTTTTTTACGGAAAACTCCGGAAAGACGTCTTCAAGGCTTTTATCTATAAAATCAGGATGGATGCGTCGCATCGGCAAGTTCAATTCGAGTAATTCGCGAACTTCATCACTCAAATCCAAGTATTTTTCATCTTCGAATAGAGCAATTTCCTTGCCATCGTTGTCAATGTCGCCGGCAATGCGTGCTAAATTACTATCGATTATTGCATGTACAACAACATCAACCGACATTTCGTGAATATACTCTTTGAGCGTTAAATCGCATGTCAGTTTCGCTGCAGCTATAGCTTTTCCGTTGAATATAAGCCGCTTGCCGATTTTACGCAGTTTTCCTGCGAGTTTGATTTTTCCAAAGAACAGAACTTCTGAAAACGGCAATAGCTCTGCATCGCATTCGGTTTGGACTTCTGTTTCGCCGTCTTTTAAGCCTTGTATTAATAACTTTAACATTTTTTTTCAAATATAGAATACAAATATAAAAAGTATTTTTTTAAATT
>CAYLSY010000298.1:0-3415 GCA_964386275.1 uncultured Hyphomicrobiales bacterium | reverse complement strand
TATTCAGATACTTCTAAAAAATACATAAATGTGTCATTCCGGGCTTGGCCCGAAATCTATCTTGCAGGCTGGCACACACTTTGGAGGATGGATGCCCGAAAACAAGTTCAGTATGACAACCTAAATTTATTAATTTTTCAGAGGTTTCTCATTTATTATCTTGCGGCATTCGATTTCGTCCTTTTTTATTTGTGCAACGATTTCCTCGATGCCGGAAAACTTCTTTTCTTCACGTAAATAATGAACAAAAGACACCTTAATCGGCTGTCCGTATATGTCGCCATCGAAATCAAATAGATTAACTTCGAGCAAGGGTTTATCAGTATCCAAAAACGTTGGTCTGAGACCAATATTTGCCATTCCGTAGAGCGATTTTCCCGCAACTTGGCATTTAGTCAGATAAACTCCGTTTCGAGGCATCAGCTTGTTAGGATTGATATTTCCGACGTTTGCCGTTGGAAAACCGAGCGTTCTGCCACGTTTGTCGCCAACAACGACAAGTCCATCAATGTAATAATGATAGCCTAAAAGTGCATTTGCTTCTGCAACTTTTCCTTCGGCAAGGTAATTTCGTATTTTTGTGCTTGAAACGACAGTTTCATTGCGAGTCTGCGCTTCGATTTGAACCACGTCGAAACCATGAATTTCGCCCAAAGAGACGAGCAATTCCTTGTCGCCTTGGCGGCTGGCGCCGAAAAGATGGTCATAGCCGACGAGAACAGTTTTTAACGTCGCTTTTTCGATAAGACACTTTTCAACGAAATCGCGTGGAGCAATTTTCGAGAACTCTTCAGTAAAATTGACAACAAGCACACGCTCAACTCCGAAACGCTCGAGCTGTTCTATTCTTTGCTCGATAGTCGTCAGTAAATATACAGGACTTTTATGTCCTTTGTTCAATACAATTTGTGGATGAGGCTCGAAAGTAACAACAAGATGGCTCAAACCAGACGATTTCGATAACTCTATTAGTTTATTAATAATTACTTGATGCCCACAATGTACTCCGTCGAAAGTCCCGATTGTAACAAGCGAAGGAGTATTCGCCTCCAATTCGTCGAATGAATGATATGTCCTAATGCTCATATGAATCAATAATTTCCGTTACAGAATCCTTTTTGAATATTTTGCTCGAAACAGTATTTTCCAAGCAATGCAGCTCCAATTGTACCAGCATCCTTGGTGTAGAATGCTTGTTTGATTTTGACACGCTCGGCAATAGATGGCAAGGCGCGTTTTTTCACGGTTTGGCATGCAGTGTCAAGCAATATAGGATGCGCCAGAGAAATGCCGCCTCCGACAACGATTAAGGATATATCGAGAATATTAACAATAGTGCTAAGCCCGATACCGAGGTAATGCCCGACAAGCTGTAAAATTTCAATCGCAGCCTTATCCCCATTGGATGCCGCTTGAGAAACAAAGTAAGGGTCGGGCTTTGCGTAATTATGCAATTCTGAATCCTTGTGTTTCTTTAGAATTATTGTGCCGAGATGCGTAAACTGATTTTTTCCGATATATTCCTCTAAAACGCCAGTCCGGAATGACTTTTCAGAGTTTAATCTTGCGTTGGAATCTATAATTATATGCCCAAACTCGCCAGCAGAACCTTTTTCGCCTCGAAAAAGCCTGCGTTCGATGATAATTGTGCCACCTACTCCGGTGCCGAGCGTTACATAAATAAAATTATTTGCATCTTTTCCTGCTCCGTGAATCATTTCGGCAATGGCTGCGGCATTGGCGTCATTGTCGACAGCAATTGTTTTTCCAGTGCGCTGCTCAAGAGTATCTTTCAATGCTATATTATGCCAATTTTTTAAATTAGGCGCTATATATACTAGTCCATCACTCGAAACCAGCCCCGGCACTCCAATTCCAATTGTTTTAATACTAGGATATTCGATTATTTGATTATTGATATAATCTGCAAGGAAATCAAGTAATTGCTCTACAATTCCTGTATTCGGTGTTTGGTAACTGGAATTGCAAACTAGCTCGTAATCATCGTCGATTATTCCAGTTTTGATGTTCGTTGCTCCAATGTCAATGCCTAAATACATTATATTATTATGTGTTATGATTCATAGGTTATGTTAATTTAAAAAATAATTATATCGATATCTTGTTATTCTCTTTATTGCTAAATACTTAGATATTGCATTGTAACAAATATTTTTATTTACGTATATTATTTACGTATAAATGAATTTGGGCTGTATTTTTTATATTCATCATAGAATTCTTGTATTCATCTTTGCTGTTATTTTCTTTTAAAAAACTTTAAATTTAATAAAATAAAAGTCTTTATACAAGAGATTATTATTGATTTCATATATCAGCGCATTAAAGCGTTAATAATTATTTTTCATTAATAATTCATAAGGAGACATCATGAAAAAAATTTCTTTCACATTCATTTTCTTACTTGCATTTCTGGCAATATCACACAGTCTTTCGGCCGATTGCCTGCCAAATCCAAGCTTCGAGCAATGGACTTCTTCCGGCAGTGAGCCACCATTCGACTGGGAAGAGCCGACCGATTGGTCTACGCTAAACGCTTGGACCGAATTCATTTCATCGGACGTAGATAAAGTGTCTGACGCTAAGTCTGGTAATTACGCAGCATATGTCCAAACATTCAATATTTTTGGAACATATTTAGTTCCGGGAATGCTTTGCACAGGAAAAATTAGCGCCGATTTCAACTATAACATTGATTTATCTAAAATTGGCTGCCCGTGCAGCGAAAAACCGACGAGCTTAAGCGGATGGTACAAGTTTTCATCAACCGACGCCGAAGATAACGCTTCAGTAATCGTTGCTCTAAAAAAGTATAATACAGCCGAGGACCGCGTCGATACTGTCGCTTATGGTTTTGGGCTTCTGCCGCCGATTTCGAGCTATACAGAGTTTACCGTCAACTTTAATTATTTAATTGATGACACGCCGGATTCTCTAATCGTAATCATTGCTTCGTCTAACTTAGCCAACCCCAAAGAAGGTGGAAAACTCTATATTGACGATTTGTCCTTAAGTCCGACGTCGGACGTTGATGATATTTCAAAAAATAATACTATATTGTTATATCCGAATCCGTCAAATGGTAAAATTAATTTCGAATTTGACGGTAACGAAGAAATTTCGAACTACTCATTGATGATTTCCGATTTAAACGGGAAACTGGTGAAGACGATAGAATCACTCGATAGCGCCGATATAAATCTCGGATTGCCGAGCGGCAGCTATTTTTATACGCTCGTTGACCAGCGCCAAAACAGGATTGTCTCGGGCAAGCTAAATATTATAAGATAACCAATAATTCTGTGAGATTAAAAGAATCACATAGGAAAGCAATTAAAGATACTTGCAGCAGATTATTCCCTGCTGCAAGTATCTACCTGTTCGGCTCGCGTAA
>CAYLSY010000297.1:0-3441 GCA_964386275.1 uncultured Hyphomicrobiales bacterium | reverse complement strand
TTTTGCATCGCTGTTAGGATTAGGTTGTCCAGCATCTTGCGCGCCGCCGGGGTTGAAGCCCGCGCCGGGCTGCTGGGCTTGACCATACATCTGGGTCGAAGCGTCGTTCCATGCGCGATTTAGTTCGTCCAATGCGGCGCGTAAATCCGGTGAATTTGTCTTGACGGCATTTTCGAGTTTTTCCTTAGCCGCTTTGATTTTTTCCTTTTGGTCGGCCGGAATTTTATCGCCGAGTTCATTTAATTGCTTTTCCGTAGAATATACTAGGTTATCAGCCTGATTTCGCAAATCTATTTCTTCTTTGCGCTTACGGTCTTCCTCGGCATGAGCTTGCGCTTCGTTTTTCATCTTTTCGATATCACTCTTCGAAATACCGCTCGATGCCTCGATACGAATATTCTGTTCCTTACCTGTTGCTTTATCTTTAGCGGATACGCCTAAAATACCATTTGCGTCGATATCGAATGTTACTTCGATTTGCGGAATGCCGCGCGGTGCCGGCGGAATTCCGTCGAGATGGAAGCGGCCGAGCGAACGGTTGTCGCGTGCCATTGGGCGTTCGCCCTGAAGCACATGGATTTCGACAGATGTCTGGTTATCTGCTGCAGTAGAGAAAATCTCGGTTTTGCGCGATGGAATCGTCGTATTCGCCGTAATCATCGGTGTCATAACTCCGCCAAGTGTTTCTATACCAAGCGTCAATGGCGTTACATCGAGCAGCAAAACGTCTGTTACATCGCCTGCAAGCACGCCGCCTTGAATAGCTGCACCCACTGCGACAACTTCGTCGGGATTAACGCCCTTCGATGGGTCCTTGCCGAAGAAATTGCGCACAATTTCCTGAATTTTTGGAATGCGGGTCGAGCCGCCAACGAGAATCACTTCATCAATTTGCGATGGAGTAATTTTCGCATCTTTTAGCGCATTTTGTAACGGTGTAAGTGTCTTATCGAACAAGTCCGAGCAAAGACTTTCGAATTTTGCGCGGGTGATGTTAACATTCAAATGCTTAGGCCCATCCGCAGTCGCAGTAATAAATGGCAAATTCACATCAGTTTGCAGCATTTGAGAAAGTTCGGTTTTTGCTTTTTCGGCTGCTTCGCGCAAACGTTGCAACGCCATTGGGTCTTTACGCAAATCAATGCCTTCCTGTTTTTTGAACTCGTCGGCAAGGAAGTCAATCAGTCGCTGGTCGAAGTTATCACCGCCGAGGTGAGTATCGCCGTTGGTGGATTTCACTTCGAAAACGCCGTCGCCGATTTCGAGAATCGATATATCGAACGTGCCTCCGCCGAGGTCATAAACGGCAACGGTCATGTTTTTGCCTTTTTTATCGAGACCATAAGCCAATGCGGCTGCCGTAGGCTCGTTGATTATGCGGCGGACGGTCAAACCGGCGATTTCGCCTGCGTCTTTTGTCGCCTGACGCTGCGCATCATTAAAATATGCCGGAACCGTAATGACGGCTTCAGTAACCTTTTGTCCCAAATAATCTTCGGCGGTTTGCTTCATTTTTTGCAGCACCATCGCCGAAATTTCCGGCGGCGAGTACTGACGGTCGTCGATTTGCACTCGGACACTATGACCATCGGGCGAAGATTGCACCTTGAACGGCACCATCGATATTTCCTCGTTTACTTCGTCGAGGCGGCGACCCATAAAACGCTTTATTGAATATATGGTCTTATTCGGATTCGTAATTGATTGGCGTTTAGCGGCTTGGCCGACAAGTCGTTCGCCGTTTTTTGTAAAACCGACCATCGACGGCGTAGTGCGCGCGCCTTCGCTGTTAGCGATTACGACCGGCGTTGTGCCTTCCATCACCGCTACTACCGAGTTGGTCGTTCCTAAATCAATGCCTATTATTTTTCCCATTGTTGTTACTCCTGTCCTTTAAGTTTGATGTATTAGTATTTATTATTACTATTTATTTTGTATTTTATTATTTTCATTAAGCCTTTTACTATAAATTATTCATTGCTTCCTTTTTAATAAAAATTCTTTCTTCTTTCTGTTCAATCGCTTACAATAAAGCGACAGAAGACAAAGAAGACAACGACTGCCATTATGTCGGAACAAAATGGCAGAATTTTCTAAGTATCAAAGAAAATGTGTGTCTTAGCAATTTACGTGCCTGAAAAAGCTTACTCATCCGATGCCTTAAAGGCATCGGATGAGTATCTGCATAACTCCTTACTTTATCTCGATAAGCACTTCTTTGGGTTTTTCTGGTTCCTTCTTATCGAGTTCGATATTTAGGACGCCGTTTTCGTATTTTGCCGAAATCGAATCGGTGTTTATGTTCTCTGGCAATGCAAACGAGCGGGTGAATGCTCCGAATACACGCTCGACACGCAAGAAGCACTTGTCTTCGGCTTTGTCTTCGAAGCGTTCTTCGCGTTTCTTCTCGCCTTTGATCATTAATACATTATCGTTGTTGATACTTACTTTAACATCTTCTTTTGCTATACCGGGAAGTTCTACGTGGAAATAGAGCTTCTTTTCATCTTCGCTTATATCGACACGCGGCGCAAATGAACCGTAATCTATGGTTAAACCTTTTTCGAAATCGCTTGCCAATTGGCTCATGCGGCGCGAGAGCGACTCGAAGCCGCGAAACGGATCAAATCTTATTATAGCCATATTAATTACTCCTTTCAATATATAATGTTGTTAATTTTTAGATTAATAAGGTAAATTTCTATCTTAAATTCCCCTAACCCCCTTTTGCAAAGGGGGAAATGGATTAATTTTTTCAAACGCTTACTGATTCCCAATACTTATAACTTATTATTCATAACTTATAACTATATTCCTGTCATAATGGCAGCACATTACCCAATCTGTATATCAACTTCTTTGGGCTTTGGCGGTTCAATTTTGTTTAATGTGAGTTCGAGTATGCCGTTTTCGAACTTTGCTCCGATGTTATCGATTTCAAGATATTCCGGTAACACAAATGTACGGGTAAAGTTACCGAAAGTACGCTCAGTGCGTATCATAGTTTTTTCGGCGCTGTCGGTGTTGCGTTTCTTTTCGCCTTTGATTGTGAGCAAACGCTCTTCATTTACCGACACTTTGACATCCTCTTTGGCGACGCCTGGCATTTCTGCAAGAACGAAAACGTTCTTTTCATCTTCGATTATATCAACTCGTGGCACGAAACCACCGATTTCAAAGTTTACGCCTTTTTCGAATTCGTTCACGAAATCCTGCATACGGCGTGTCATTTTTTCGAACCCGCGGAAGGGGTCAAATCTGAATGTTGTCATGTTGCACCTCATAAATTAGGTTGTGAAAATATTTTGTTTTTTTTTAATCGTGTTTTTCCGAACTTGCGTTCTGAAATTCTTATATATAAAATGCGTGCCAATTTTTAAAAAGCGTCATATCGGCACATATCAACGTCATAATTGCAGTAATATTAAATTTATTATTTCA
>CAYLSY010000296.1:0-3442 GCA_964386275.1 uncultured Hyphomicrobiales bacterium | reverse complement strand
GCTTGAAAAGTGGCAAACGCCACCTCTTACAAATTTAATCTTTTGGAGCGGCACCTTTATTATTTTTACACAAATTTACGAACATTACCCACACAAAAATCTACTTTGCCGATATTCCAAAGTAAAACTTAAAGAAAAGCACATCCAAAGTTAAACTTTAGAAAGAGGATTAATTTCCACAATCACTATCAACATTTTCGTCGATTGAGCCTTCCATTTCATAGACAAATTTGCCGACTTCATAGATTACACGCCTTCGGAGCCACGACAAACTGAAACAAATCATAGCTTTAGTGAGTATTATGAGAAAAAACTATTCTCGAATTTCTGAGGGTTCAGACATGAAAAAAATAATCGGCTTACTACTTTGCATCATTTTTATCAATAGCGGGCTGCTTGCACAAAACCTGCCCACAATCAACTTGTCGGATAAAAAAGCGAAAATCCCACAACGCAGCGACCTGATAACCGGCAAATTATCCAACGGAATGACCTATTACATCCTTAAAAACTCCAAACCCGAAAACCACGGCGAATTCAGAATTGTAGTTAAAGCCGGCGCTATCGACGAAGATGACGACCAGGACGGATTAGCTCACTTTATGGAACATATGTGCTTCAATGGCACAAAAAACTATCCGAAAATGGAATTGCTAAGCACGCTCCAATCGTTCGGGATTCGCTTCGGAGCCGATATCAACGCCGGCACTTATTTGGATAAAACTCAATATGAACTGCCTGTGCCGCTCGGCGACGAAAAGTTGCTCAACCATGTGTTTCAGATTCTTGAAGATTGGGCGCATAACGTTTCGCTCAATGGCGACGACATCGATAACGAACGCGGGGTAATCTTGGCTGAATGGCGTCAACGCAACGATTTCCGTATACGCTTGCAAAACAAACATGCTGCTAAATTATATTACGGCTCGAAATATGCCCAAAGAAACGTTATCGGCGATACGAATATCATCAAGGGCTTCAAATACGACGTCATCCGACGCTTCTATAACGACTGGTATCGTCCCGATTTAATGGCTATAATTGCTGTCGGCGACTTCGAACCTGCTCAAATTGAAGAAAAAATCAAAAAACAATTCGGCAGTATTCCTCCGAGAAAAAATCCCCGAAAGAAAATCGAATTCGATATGCCGCTGAACCATGAAACACTGTTTTCTATCGCATCAGACAAAGAATTAACTTATGCGCTTACAAGTATTGTATTCAAGTTTCCTGAAATCGACGAGACAACTATCGGAGGTAACATCGAAAGCATAAGGAGAGCATTGTTTGATAAAATGCTTAATGCACGTTTAACTGAAATTGGTAAAAGACCCAATACACCGTATTTACAAGCATTCGCTGGCGAAAGCAGCTTTTATGGAAATGTGCGAGCTTACCGGTTAATCGCAGCTTGCCAGCCCGAAAAATATGAAACGGCTTATAATGCGCTATTAGACGAGGCAAACCGAATCAAACAACACGGATTTACCAAAGGAGAATTCGAGCGCGCCAAGGTTGATTTTCTCGCTACTTATGAACAGTTATATAACGAACGCAACAAAACCAATTCAAATGCTTTAGTTAATGAAATTACAAACCTGTTTACCGACGATGAAGCCATGCCGGGAATTGATTGGGAATACGCATTCTTGCAAGCTGCATTGCAAGAAATCAAACTTGATGAGATAAGCGCTCTGGCAAAGCTCTATTATAATCCGAAAGGCTGCGTCGTTCAAATTTCATTACCCGAAAAGGACGGTTTGGCTATACCAAGCGAAAGCGCAGTATCCAAACTGTATACCGAAGCAATGAATAGAAAACTCGACCCGTGGGTTGATGTCGATTTATCCAAACCATTGTTCGATAAAACAGTTAAACCCGGTAAAATCGTCTCCGAAAAAACCAACGAAAAGCTTGGCGCTACAGAATTAGTCCTTTCCAACGGCGCACGGGTTATTTTAAAGCCAACCAACTTCAAAGAAGACGAAATCATCTTTTCCGCTTACAGCCCGGGAGGTTCGACTCTTGCAGACGACGCAATGTTCGAATCAGCTTCTTTTGCCGATTACTTAATGAGCGAAACCGGACTTGCCGATTACGACGCATCGACAGTTACAAAGCTATTATCTGGTAAAAATGCCAATGTTTCAACTTACATAGACGAAATCTACGAGGGCATTCAAGGCACTTCGTCGAAAAAAGACCTTGAAACATTATTCCAACTCATTCATCTGAATTTCAAATACCCACGCAAAGATAAAGAATCCTTTGCTACGGTTTTCGACAAAGTGAAAACGACAATTGCCAATCGCGGCGAAAACCCTGACGAAAACTTTAGAGACTCGGTCGCTTGTATGATGGCTAACCACCACAAGAGACGTTTGCCGGCAACATTGGAAACATTGAAAAAAGTCGATTTCGACAAGGCTTATCAATTCTATGTCGATAGATTCTCGAATGCAGGCGATTTCACATTCATTTTCATCGGCTCCTTCGATATTGATGAAATGAAAGAGCATATCGAGTTCTATCTTTCAAGTCTTCCGGGCAAGGCCAATCCCGAAAAATGGAAAGACGTCGGCATCCGTTATCCAAAAAAGAAAATGTCGAATCGCTTCCATAAAGGAACCGAAGACCGCTCTCATATTCGCTTGGCAATTACCGGCGAGTTCGAATGGTCGCCCGAAAACTGCCACATGCTCGAATCGCTCACCGATTTGCTCGAAATCCGTTTGCTCGAAACTATTCGCGAAGATAAAAGCGGCACTTACTCCCCAAGAATTTGGGCTTCCTACACAAAAAATCCGGCTCAAGAATATGCCATAAATATTGATTTTATTGCTCAACCATCGCGTGTTGACGAGTTAATCGCAGCATGTGTGGAAGTTATGAATAAAGTGAAGAAATCTGAAGACAAGGACGGCTGCGAAAAAGTAAAAGCTGCTCAGGAAAAACAGCTCGACATCAATATTAAGGAAAACTATTGGTGGCTCAGCAATTTGGAATTTTATATCAAGAATGGCGCGCCGGCTGAAACAGTGCTTGAAACCGGCAAATACATTGCAGCCCTAACTCCGGCTACTCTGAAAAAAGCAGCTAACAAATACTTGAATTTTGATAAAATGATGGATATTGTAGAACTGCCCGTAACAAACTAATTTCATTGGGAGACAACAACCCCTTAAGAGCTGGATAATTAATTCTATCCGGCTCTTTTTTTATTTTATTTCGGCGAATTTTCGTAATTTATTTATTTCGGATTTGTCAAGTTATTTCTGATTTTAATAATGAGAGCAGAACACAAATACATAGTTCTGAATAATCCCGAAAAATACGAAGACGATTTGAAACACATCATTTCGCTCAATATAGGAAAAATTGATATTATCGACCCTTTCGGTAAGATGAAATTTAAAAGTAAAAAGCAGGTTGTATCGTATTC
>CAYLSY010000295.1:0-3446 GCA_964386275.1 uncultured Hyphomicrobiales bacterium | reverse complement strand
TTATTTCATACAATAGAAAAGTTGACGGCTTGAAAAGCGTAAAACCGAAAAAATCGCTCGGACAGAACTTTTTAATCGACCAAAACATTCAAAGGAAGATAATTAAGCTACTTGATTGCAGGGATAATCAACCGGTAATTGAAATCGGTCCGGGAACCGGCGCATTGACTCGTCTCCTTGCTGCCGCCGATGTCAATTTGCTTGCAGTAGAAATCGACAAACGCAGCTTCGACGCATTAACAGAGGAATTTCCTCGACATGATTATCCAAATATTCGCATTCTTGAAGGAAATATTCTCGAATACAGCCTTCATGACCTGCTGACGTTTATCGACAGTTCAAACGCATCAAAAGTTTTAGTAGTCGGGAATCTGCCCTACTATATTTCGAGTGAAATCCTGTTTTGGCTTTTGGAGTCATCGAGTTATGTCGAAAAGGCTGTTCTAACGTTGCAGCGCGAAGTTGCCGAAAGGCTTACAGCCGAGCCGCGAACAAAGGATTACGGAATTTTAACTGTGGCGCTAAGCCTGCTCGGCAGTTGCCGCAAGATGTTCGATATTTCGCCCGATTGTTTTTATCCGAAGCCTAAGGTATGGTCCTCGGTTGTGGAAATCAAGTTTGACAAACGAGTTTGCTCAATCGACGAATTCAACTCGGGAATGAAGCTGATACGAGCGGCATTCAATCAACGCAGGAAAATGCTCAAGAATTCATTGAAAACATACATCGAAAGCCGCCCGGGATGCCTAATGGATGATTTCCTTGAGTCTTTGCCCAAGCAGGCGCAGGGCTTGATGAACCAAAGAGCCGAAGAACTTCTGCCTATGGACTTTTGCAA
Organism: uncultured Hyphomicrobiales bacterium; assembly: GCA_964386275.1. Lineage (GTDB taxonomy): Bacteria > Bacteroidota > Ignavibacteria > Kapaibacteriales > UBA2268 > CAYLSY01. The sequence goes on along the minus strand of CAYLSY010000295.1, from coordinate 2,608 downwards.
GCTCGAAGCATTAATAAATGAGTATTGGTTTTCTCTGCCAAAGATTATCTAAAATTCAAGAAGATATTATGCAAGTAACATACAAAACAGCCGGAGTCGATATTGAAGCCGGAGACGAAACAGTGCAGCGCATAAAGCCGCTTGTGCGCTCGACTTTTAACGAAAAAGTATTAACCGACATTGGATTATTCGGCGGATTTTATGATGCAAAATTCGAAGGGATGAACCATCCGGTGCTTGTTGCAAGTACTGACGGAGTCGGCACTAAACTGAAAATTGCCTTTGCCGCCAACCGGCATAATACCGTCGGGCAATGCCTTGTAAACCACTGTGTAAACGACATAATCTGCTGTGGCGCTCGCCCATTGTTTTTCCTTGATTATTTTGCAACAGGTCAACTGGTGCCGAGCGTTGCCGAATCTGTCATATCAGGCTTCGTCAAAGCCTGCCGCGAAAACGGCTGTGCGCTAATTGGCGGCGAAACCGCCGAAATGCCATCGATTTATTCAGAGGGCGAATACGACGTGTCCGGCACAATTATTGGCATAGTCGAAAAGGATAAAATTGTCAATGGAAAGAGCATCAAGGAAGGGGATGTTTTAATTGGATTACCATCTAACGGCTTGCACACCAACGGGTATTCGTTGGCTCGTGCCGCTTTGCTCGGAAAATACAAACCTGACGAATACATAGACGAACTCGGGAAAACGCTTGCAGACGAGCTATTGGCGGTGCATCGCTCGTATTTGCATATTGTGCATCCTTTGCTCAATTCGCCTGATTTCGACGGGGTTATCAAAGGTATTTCACATATTACCGGCGGTGGAATTGTCGGAAATACAAGCAGAATATTACCAAAGGGTTTTTCGCTTGCAATTGATTGGGAATCATGGGAATGGCAGCCAGTTTTCAAATTAATTCAAAATGTGGCGGGGGTTGATACCGAAGAAATGCGCCATGTATTCAATCTCGGCATCGGAATGATACTCGTTGCATCAAAAGACAATGCTGATGCGTTGCATAAGGCGCTTGCAGCAGAAAATCCCGTTCTTTTGGGCGAAGTTAGAAATAAGGAATTGTATGTATAATACAAAGCTGCGTTCATTCATATAATATTGAAATTTGTATCAAAAAAAAGTCATAAAGGGCAAAGCAAAGGGGCCATCTTCCTGATTGCCGAAAGTTACGAAGATGGATGATAAAGCAAGTTTAGCATTACACGCTAATAGTTTTTCAATTATTATGAAAAATGAAATATTGAATAATACACATTTTTTATCACATAGTTTACAATAGAAAAGAGGGAATTGTCAACTATTAGCTATTTCAACTAGTTAGACCCAGTTTTGCTTTTAGCTTCATTATCCTTTTATACGCTTCTTCGACTCGCGAGCGGCTGATTTTGCCTTCGGCAACGAGTTTTTTTAATGTATCATGCGCTCGGGTGGCGATATTCACATCATAAGTTAAGTTATTTGCCAAGCATAGCATATCGACACCGGCATTGACGGCAAGTTCGAGCGCTTCTTCGAAGCCGTAATATTCGGTAATCGCCTTCATGTTCATATCGTCGGAAACGACAACGCCATCGAAACCGAGCATTGTCCGCAAAACGCCGCTGATAATGCCTTTCGACAGCGTTGCCGGATAGTTAGCGTCCATGTTGCCGTTGAAAATATGCGCCGTCATGATGGCATCGACCTTCCCGGCAGCGATAAGGTTTTGATATGGCTTGAGTTCTGCGCTAGTCCATGTGTTTGTAACGTCTACCAAGCCTTGATGCGAATCCGCAGTGGCGCTTCCGTGTCCCGGAAAGTGCTTCAAAGTGCAGAAGACATTTTTTGCGTGATGCTCGTCGATTACAATTATAGCATTATCGGTAACGACTTGAGGGTCGGCAGAAAAACTACGTTCCATGGCGCCGATAACCGGACATTCGGGATTTACATTCAAATCGACAACAGGCGCAAAGTTCAGGTTGAAACCGGCTTCGGCGAGTTCTGTTGCCGTCAGTGCCGCGTAATAATGCGTCGAATCGGGGTTATTCAGCGTTCCGAGATATTGCTGCGATACGTTCGGCGAAAAACCGTAACTTGTTTTCAAGCGGCAGACTTTGCCGCCTTCCTGGTCAACGGAAACCAGCAGCGGCGTAGCGGCATAGCTTTGCAGCGTGGCTATTAGAGCCTTGACTTGCTGCGGCGATTGTATATTGCGCTGATTTATGCCGAGCGCTGCGTCTCTGTCGAATAAAATAACGCCGCCGACTTTTTTTGCTATAATATCTTTAACGATTTGGCTGTCCGCCGTCGCTTCGTAGCCACGAAAGCCGACGAGCAGCATCTGCCCGAGCATCTCGTCGAGCGATACTTCGTCGGGCGCAGTGTCGATTGAATTTGAACAAGCTGTCATAAGCATGGTAATCATTATCAGTAATAAGTTAAGTTTATTTTTCATTTTTCATCAGGCATTTGCATATTGTTTAATTCAATAAATGAAGTAATTTTGTTATATAAAATTGGAATATCTTCTTTGCACGTTTTCCATATTACTTCTTCTTCAAGCCCATGATAATTATGAATGATAATATTTCTCATTGCGGCTACTTCAG
>CAYLSY010000294.1:0-3451 GCA_964386275.1 uncultured Hyphomicrobiales bacterium | reverse complement strand
ATGGAAAATTATTGAGCATATCTTCAATCTTTTGCCTTAATAAATCAATATTTTCTTTTAGCAAATCTACTTGAGCTTTGATGTCGTTGCTATCGTGATATTCGGGCGCTTGCGTTAGATTATTCAATAAAAGGTAAATCCTACGGATTTCTTCAAGATTTCCCATCTGGTAGGCTTCTTGGGTTTTATGCCATAAGTCGATTTCGATTGGTTTTAAATTAGGGTTCAAATCTGGATGCAAGCGTTTTACAATTTCCCTGTATTTTTGCCTTAATTCTTCAGATTCTTCCGCCGTATAACAATTATTGAACCAATTATCAGCAATTTCTTTCTCTTTTATCATTTGCAAAATTTTACCTTGCCAATATGAGTATTCGTTGTCCAAAATCTCTTCAATTCTTTTATAGTCAACTTTTTGTTGAGTGTTAATAAGCGATTGTATTAGTTCAATTTTTCTTTTCAATCTCAGATAATGATGCTCAGCTTCGAGTTTCTCAATTAATAATTCTCCGAATTGCTGCAAATACAATGCGTTAAGATTTGGAATTTTTGTCTTTACCAGATAATCTCTTTTTGTAATCAAATTCAGCAAGGTTTTTTTGTATTCATAGTATAAAAGCTTATATTCTTCATACTCAGGATGTAAAATTAAAGACATAATAATATAAGATTAAATATACATATGCGATTAAATTTTGACTTATGAATTTATATAAAGGTACACAGCCTTAATCTTTGCCTTTTATTTTCTGTTGCTCGTTTTCAGGAATTTCCTTGTATTTTGTTCTTTGGTGCAGCGAGGCAACGAGGTATTTCAAACAAGTTTCCTGAATTGTAGTAATTTCCGAAAATGTAAGCTTGCACTCGTCGAATTGCTTATCTAAAATCTTATCTTTTACAATTTTATCGAGCGCATTTTCGAGTTCTTCCTTGTCCATACCGGCAATACGCGAGAGCGCCTCGGCAGAATCACAAATCATTAGAATTGCCGCTTCTTTTGTGTTTGGCTTTGGTCCGGGGTAGCGGAAGTCGTTAATATTGACTTCGTTTTCACCAGCATGTTCCAATGCTTTAGAGTAAAAATGCTTGATAAGAGTTGTGCCGTGATGCATTGGGATGAAATCGAGAATTCTCTGAGGAATTTTATATTCCCTGCCAAGTTGAATACCTTCGGCGACGTGGTTACGAATTATTTCAGCGCTTTTCCGCGGGCTGATTAAATCGTGTTTATTTTCGATTTCTCCTTGATTTTCGCCGAAGTATTCCGGTTTGATAATTTTTCCGATGTCATGGAAGTAAGAGCCGACCTTTACGAAAAGCGCATTTGCGCCAATAGCATAAGCGCAGCGCTGAGCTATAGCCGCAACAGAAAGAGTATGTTGATATGTGCCAGGGGCAACTTCGCTAAGCTTTTGCAGAAGCGGATGATTCAAGTTGTCATATTCTTCGAAACGCAGGTCGGTTGTAATACCACTAATACGTTCCAAAATGAAAAGCAGCCCAAAAGTAAACAATGGCGACAATGCGGAATTCAGCAATGCCGCAATGATTTTGCTGACGGTCGGCATAAATTCAGCCGAGCCTTCGAGCGAAAGAAAGATTATCGGCGCTAAGAAACCGATGAATATGAAGAAAATGGATTTAAACATCTGCGTTCGGCTCTGAATATCCCTGACGGTATAAGCCGCAAGAGTTCCGGCGAACAGTAGAGCGATTCCTGAATCATAGTCGTTGCCGCGAATGCCGGAAACCATAAGCGCCATAGTAACGGTAATATAGAATGCTGTACGGGAATCGAACACAATCGCCGCCAGCATGGATAATCCCGGAAGCAAAATGAAATACTCAATCGGTATTTTGACCGATATTTCAAGGGAAATCCAAGCAAAGAAGGAAGCTAGGGCGATTATTGCGCAAATTATGCCGAATTGCATATTATCGTAGAAAATTCTTTTTCGAATAAAGAAAAGGTATATAACAAGTATCATCATAACGATTAGGGCATGTCCGAAACTGCCGAAAAACATCGACAGCGTTTGCCCCATTTCGCTTTTCATAAAACGAGAGCGTTGGTATGATTTCAATTTCAACAGGATTTTGTCGGTTATGGTTTGCCCTTTTTCGACTATTATCTCGCCTTTTCTAACTATGCCCTCGGTTGGTGAAACCGATTTTACTGCAAGCTCCTCTGCATTATTTGTAAGCTCAGGAGATAGAATCAGATTAGGTTGCATAAAGAATTTTGCATAGCCGATTATTATCTCTTCAGGTTCAATTAGAGAATGTTCAATAATCGCTTTTTGAATGAGGTTCATGAACAAGATAGTATCAACCAGTCTCGATTTCTTGAATATATGCTCAGTATTATCGTTGACTCGGACAACGATTTCACTTTTAAAAAATGTGTCGAGCGGCACATTAACAAAGCCCCGCCGGTAAACATCTTCAATTATTGTCTTCAAAACCGATTTGGTCTTCTTTGAGACCTTTTGAGAGATTTCTGCCAAAGCATTAGTACGGACACGCGTCGATGAGTCTTCAATAGCTGGGTTTGTCTCTTGATTATGATGTTTGGAGCTGTCGCCATTACTTTTAAAATCGGTATCAATTTTCGAAAGTAATTGCGTTTGAAGCGTCTTGTCCATTAAAAATACTCTTAAAGTCGAATTTCTGGCTTTTATCCGCTCTGCTTCGAACGATTCCTCGTCTTTGTAAATTGGGAACGAGAACTCCGCTTCGACGTTTTGTCCGGGCCAAATATATCCGACTTGGTATTTGAGCAAACGCTCTTCGTTCATGCTTTTTGATAGATGAAATGAAAAGCAAAGCGAGCAGAAAAGCACAGTAATAAGCAATAAAAAGAACTTGAGCCTCAAGTTTTTAGGGTTGCTTTTCAACTCTCGATAAGATTCGAGCGCACGATTATGCTTCAATTGCTCGAAAAGTGTTTCTTGTGGTTTTGGCATAATTATTAAATGATTGTATTAATTCCTGAACGAAATCATAAGTCTTTATTATACTCTATCTTAAAAATAAGCGCTTTCTTCGATTAATTCAGGAACCTCCGATTTTTTGATAATGTTGATGTTCGCAGAGGTTCTTTTTAATTATATATTATAAAGAAAGTTGTAATAATTCTAATTATGCACGTATATCTTTTAATACTATTTGTTTGCGCATTAAAAGCGGCAATTGCCTTCAAATTCATTAGCAGTATTAATGCCAAATTCTGAATTACTGAAGGTTTTACTCTTTAAAACTGACGGCAAACAGCCAAGAAAAGCTGATTGAGAGTGTTGCCGGGACAGGATTGTATTTGGATTTGGGAGTCCCGTTTTCATATGCATTGAAATAGAACTTTTCATCTGAATACAGACCGGAAAAGGCATATGAGCCTTGAATATTCATCTTGAGGACACCCGCGGGCGCTTCGAAAAGTGTTAGCGAACCC
>CAYLSY010000293.1:0-3463 GCA_964386275.1 uncultured Hyphomicrobiales bacterium | reverse complement strand
TTCCATCTAACACTTTTGTATGGCATTGTATTTCATAGGCTCAAAGGCTACTTCCCTGTGTATCGCAAGTTAGATGCTTTTTGCCACAAATGCAAATTCGTATTTTGGATCTGGGATTATATTACATTTATGTATGGTTTTTTCTATTAGTACTCATTAGAATATAGCCTATTGAGTTTTTGGGGTTTATTGTTTTTTCCCGCGGTAACTTTGCACGTCAATTCCGTATTTTCGTATTTTATTATGCAGAGTTTCTCGGCTAATGTCAAGCAAGGCAGCGCTTTTGCTCACATTTCCGTTTGTGCGCTCGAGCATTGCTTCGATTTTCACGATTTCGTCTTGCGCCAAGCCCTCTTTTAGTGTCGTATTGAAAGAAACGACATTTCGATAGCTTATTTCCGGTTGAGTTCCGGCGGAAGACAGCATTTTATGAAAATCCGAAACCTCGATGATTTGCCTGCCAACAGTTTGCAGAGTAACCCGAATCAAGCTCGCAAGTTCACGCACATTTCCGTGCCAGCGTTGCTCTTGCATGTATTCGATGACAGATGGTGCAAGGCGTTTTTCGTCGTTGAACTCGTTGTTATGCTGCATAACATAGTAATGCGCAATATCGGGTATATCTTCGGTTCGTTCAGAAAGCGGCGGCAGATGTATTTCGCACTCGCGAAGCCGGTGGTAAAGCTGCTCGCGGAAGCGGGATTCCTTCATGGCGGTAACGAGGTCTTTGTCGGTTGCAGAAATAAAACGCACGTCTAACTCTTCGTTCTCGGTCGAGCCGACTCGGCGAACGGTTTTTTCCTCAATCGGAATAAACAGATTGGATTGTAACTCGGGCGATAGGTCGCCGATTTCGTCCAAAAACAGTGTGCCTTTGTTGGCGCGATGAAAGAGTCCTTTTTTGGTGTCGATTGCGCCTGAAAACGAGCCTTTGTTGTGTCCGAAAAGCTCGCTTTGAAACAATTCTCGAGGAATATTCGGAATGTCAACCGTAATAAAAGGGAATTTCGCGCGTTGGCTTGCGGCATGAATGGCTTTGGCGGCAAGTTTTTTGCCGGTGCCGGTTTCGCCGGTTATCAGCACGTTTAAATTTGTGCGCGCAAAACGGATGATGCGGTCGCCGACTTCGAGCATAGCTGGGCTTTTACCAAAGATGCCATTACTTTCCAAAAATGCGCTGATTTCTTTTGCTTCTCCCTTGATTTTTGAAAAATCGACGGCGCTTGTAATTACCTCTTGGAGCAATTCCTTGCTGAGCGAGCTTTTTTCGATGAAATTGATAGCGCCGAGATGAGTTGCGCGCACTGCCGTGGCGATGCTGCCCTTGCCGGATATCATGATAACGGGTATTGACGGGAAGTTTCGTCTGGTGAATTCTAGTATGTCGAGTCCATTTTTGTCGGTGTTCGAGCCGAATTCGATGTCGAGCAGAGCTGCAGCTATTCTGCGGTTGTGGCGGCCGATATACTCGATGGCATCTTCCGGCGTATTGAGCGAATAAGTTTCGATGTTCAATGACTGGAGTATGTCTTCGAGCGTCGTGCAAAAATCCTTGTTGTCGTCGGCGATTAAGACTATCATTCTTTTTCCAGTAAATTTGCTTTTTGAAAACTATTAATTTAAGTAAATTTCAATTATTTTGGAATTATTTTTTAATTTATTGATATAACAATATTTAAATAGCTACATTAAATCCCGCAGCTGCTCCATATTTGTTTCCAATGCTCATTGTCTGGACTTGTTTTGTGAAATATTGCACATTTGTATTATAATGATTAATTCCTACAAAGGAATATAAGAAAAATATTTATCGTTTTTTGAAAATAATATTTGGAAATGTCATTTTTTTTTTTTTTCTTTAGAAAGCAATAATTAACGCTTTTTCTAATTATTGCTGGAGCGAGTTATGAAACTCAAGTTCTTTGAAGTATTATTCGTTGTCGTCCTGCTCTTTGTTGCTACTGGAAGCGTTTATGGACAATATGACTGCCCACCGCCGCCGGATATCAGTAGTTTAGATTTGGATATTTGCTATCATTACGAAGGATGCGCTACTTGGAGCGTCGATTACAGAACAGTCTATCCGGATTTCAACGGCAACCAGGGATGCCCTATGGTAGTATGCTATTTGATAAGGGAGTGCGTTATTCCGGATTGTCCAGCCACAAGGCAGATTTACATCTACCATATATCGATACCTGAAGACGACCCTGACTGCCTTAGGTGGCTTTACGAACTATTTCCCTTGCTCGAAAGGGAGGGGAGAAGAGACGTGATTGACGAAAATTTTGTTGGCGTACTGATTAATGCTTGTTATAAGAAGCTTTCGGATTTACTGTTGAGCGAAAACATGGGTGATTTAACAAATTGCAAACCACCGTGCGAAGAGTTAAATAGCTGTTCTGTTTCTTTTATGAATGCTATTCCTACTTGCACATCTATTTGCTATTGGACTACGACCGACGGCGGCGGACATGTTACAAATTCTGACTTATATTTTCAACCATGCAATATTCCTGAAGGCAACGAATGTTGTGTGTTTAAAATCAACTATTGCTTTTGCCAAGCCGACCAAAAGGTTCGTGTCTTTTATGACTATTTAGCTAACCCAGGCAAATCCGAAGACTGCATGAATGCTTCTATTCCGAAATGCCCCGAAGGTATTCCGGTTTTATACGATTACGGTTGTAAGTTTTTGTGCCAACCATAACGAGCGGAGGAGAAATGAAAAAGAAATTAATTTCAGCGCTTTTTCTTGTCTGGGTATTATTTTTCGCTTTTTCGGCAATGACTCTGAACGCGGAAGACGAACATGTTCAAATCAAGATTAAACCTTACAATACAAAGGTACTGCACTACAAAACCGTTTCCGTATTAAATCAAACCGGAGAAGGTAAATTTACTCATACCGGAACAAAAGTATTGTGCTTGAAAACTGTGTCTGTATCTAATATTTGCAATCAAAATTACAGAAGTACAAATGGAACATTGGCAGAAAACGTAGAGCCTATATCGATTTATCCGAATCCGGCGCAAAACGAGTTGTATGTATCTTTACCTGAGAATAACGCGGATTTAGTCATTTACAACTACTTGGGCATTAATTTGCTCCAGACAAAAATCGACAACGGAACAGGGAAATTTGACATATCCACGCTCGGAAGTGGAATCTATTTCCTTACTACAACAACTAACAATAAAACATATATAGTTAGCTTTATAAAATATTAGCTTATCATATTTTTAGATTTAATTTTATTTCAGCCATGGGCTTGATTTTCAAGCCTGTGGCAATAATTATTCATTTGGAGGAAATATGAAGTATTTTGTATTGCTATGTATATTCAGTGCTTTCTTTTTTCTAACTTATACCAATAGAGTTGAATCTCAAGTAATATATGAAAAGTATTATCAGCAAGATACAATTTTAAAAGGTGGAGGTGCAGGATTAATTTATAAACTG
>CAYLSY010000292.1:0-3466 GCA_964386275.1 uncultured Hyphomicrobiales bacterium | reverse complement strand
TATGTATTAATTTAATAATTTTATTTTGAAAATTTATAAGAAAAATTTTTCCGATAATAATTTAATATTTTCATTCACGAATTTTATAAAAAAACAAAAATATATTTGTGATAAATATAGTTTTATTCATGTACTAAAGATAGCTATGCAATCGGTAATTTCACATAAAATGTCGTGCCTTTGCCTAATTTGCTCTCAACGTCGATAATTCCGCTGTGTTGGTGCAAAATCCTTTGAGTAATCGGCAATCCAAGTCCTGTTCCGTCAGCTTTTCGAGTAAAGAAAGGATTGAATATCTTAGGCAAATCCTCTGGTGGAATACCGCTTCCTGTATCTGAAATGGCTACCACTGCATATTTCCCTTCTGTCGGCTTGCTTGGCTTTTCGATGTAAGTTTTGACGGATATTACTCCTTTGGTTTTAATAGCATCGGCAGCATTAGTCAGCAAATTAATGAATACCTGCTGCATTTGTTTTGCATCTGCTGCAATCGGTGGAAGATTATCTAAAAATTTTAATTCTACTGAAATTTCCTTTCTCTTAATCGCAGTTGATACTAATTCCAATGAGTTGGTCAATAATGAATTTATGTTCACTCCTTGAATATCGGGTATTGCAGGGCGTGAAAAATTCAAAGTAACCTCGACAATTCTTGTAATACGCTCCACGCCTTGCAAGGCAATGTTAATATATGAGTATTCTGGAGCGTCTTCGGAGATTTTCCTTTTCAGAATCTGTAAATTCAAATTAACAGCAGCAAGCGGATTACGAATTTCATGCGCAACGCCAGCTGAAAGTTGTCCCAAGAGCACAAGTTTATCGGCTTGGACAAGTTTATCGGTCAAAGCGTGCTGCTCGCTGACATCGCGTGCAATTGCCTGAATAAGCTTCTGTCCTTCGTAATCAAAAAAACGTGCGCTTACTTCGACCATAAGTGAAGTTTTGGGCGTATCAATTGACAATTCACTTAAAACTATAGGCGAGCTTGTCTTTTTCAATAATTTGAATATCCGGCGAAATTGAGGCAGCGTTGAGCCGATTAAATCGTTGCGTTCAATGCCGAGCATAAATGCGGCATATTCGTTTGCATCAAGTATCGACCAGCTTTCAGGTTGAACAATAAAGACTGCATCGGTGGCATTATCGAAAAACGATTTATACCATGAAAGCTGCTTCTGTAATAATGCAATTTGTCTGCTTTCGTCAATAAAACCAGATTCTGAATCCTGTTCTTGTTCTACCTTTACTTTTTTCATAATAACAAGCGTTTACTTCGGTTCTTCTAATTTGTTTTCAGGCAGCTCTTTTTTCTCTGTATTCGTGGAATCCGGCGTTTTTTCTTTTTCAATTAGCTTCGCAGGGTCGAGCGGAATATTTGATTTAAAATCAATGCCAGTTTCAATTTGAGTATTTTCTTTAAAATTCTCGATTACTTTTTCAGGAGTCATATTCATCCAGTTGTTGAGTTGCCCCTCGATAGTTCGTTTTTCAGGTTTCTTTTCTTTGAATTGTGGTCCCTTTGCCGGGTCTTCGAGTTTCAAATCCTTATTCTTTTGAATTTTATCAATTTCGGTGTTTCTTTTTAATGTGTCTTTAGGGGGTTCAACGGGCAATTTCCCCGAGCGAACCGCAAGCAAGTGGTCAACGCTGGGTTTTATATCTTTGGCATATTCCGATTCAGGATATTTTTCAATAAGAATACTATAATAATAAAGAGCGGAATCGACAATTAAAAGTTTCTTTTCGAATATCCATCCTATTGAATATAATGATTTTGGCGCATAATCAGACTTCGGATAATTTTGATATATTTTACAAAACTGAGTAATAGCCAAATTGAATTCATTGCTGTTGTAAAGTCTGCTGCCGGAATGATACAGGTCTAAAACCGTATCAATTAAGTAACTGCTCGTATAACCCTGAAGCGCCATTGCCTCGAACCCGTGTTCTGTCTTGGGGTAACGCTCCACAATCAATTCCATTAAGGAATCCGCAGCTTCGGGGTTGTCAGCTTTAATCATTTGGGCATAAGCATATAAATATCTGCCTGCGGCTGTGTCCTTTGGCGAAGAATAATCGGATGCCATTTTGTAATAATACAAGACTGAATCTTGGAACCCGAGCTGTTCGTGTATTCTGCCCAATTCGTAAGCATTCTTGGTAAACTGTGCCTTTTCGCCTTCTGTTAGCTGTTCGTTTCGCGCAATACGAACCCTGAAATTATCAACTGGACTCTTCTTGGATTCCCAATTATTCAGCAGGTTATACATTTTCTCCGATTTTGGTCCAACTTCTGCTTTGGGATTCTTCGATTTGGCAAAATACTTGCGGGCTGCTTGCCAGTCATGAGCAGCGAACAAATCCATTCCCTGCTCATAATATATTGCCAATATCGGCGGCTGATTCTGATATGCGGAATCGGCGACCCTTTCGGACTTAGCATACTCTTCGTTGTTCTTTTGAACCCTGTACATATTCATACGAATGGCATAAATGTTAGCTTTCCATTCTTCGTATTTGCCGTCGTCGTCGAGTTTGTTCAAAAGCGCCAGAGCTTGGTCGGCTTTGCCAATGCGAGCCAAACAATCTGCCCTGTAGAGCTTGGCTTCAAATTCAGTAACATAATCCGGGCTTGATTCTTCGACCGATGCAAATGCCCTTTCGGCTTCGGCAAATTTGCAGAGGCGATAAAGCAATGCCCCGTAATCGGTTTTCCATTTAGCCTTGACGGTTTCGTCTTCAACCTGGGCTATGGCTTGCCGGTAAGGACGCAAGGCGCCTTCGAAATCGTTCTCGTAGAGCGCCATTTCGGCTTCTATTCTAAACGCTTCGGATAATATGTCGAAACGGTTTTTATACCAAGCAATATCGACAGTTCGCGAAAGCATGATATTGCCGGCAAGGAACTTCTGTTGAATCAGCAATGCTTTTGAAAGCAAAAGGTGGGCATCGGGATTCAAGTCCCCGACTGGATAGCGGTCGATTAGCTCGCTGCATTTGATTTGAGCCGGCAACCACTCTCTGCGATAAAAGTAAGCCTTTGCCATCAAATAGAGCGTTCCTTCGACGTAATTGCTTTTGCTTTTAAAAGCAAGGATTTTTGAACCTTTTATCAACACCGAATCGAGCTTGATTTGCACTGGTTGCAGTTTTTGCTGGTCAATGACAAACTCGTTCAAAAACAGCGGCGAGCCTGTCTTTTGGGTTGTCGGAGCAAGTAACTCTGGTTCAGGAAAGAATACGCGCGGCTTTGAGCGTTTTTTTTCGTCCTGATACGAAAATTCATCTTCCGATTCTTCAATCAAGCGGTTGGTGTTATAATAAGTATTGTAGTACGTAGTGAAATTTGTCCACTGCTTGCATGAAGAAAACGGGATAGTAGCCGCCAGAGCCAATAAAGCGATAAAAACAGATTTGATATTCTTCTTTGGGTTTTTCATTTTTTTTTGTTTTAAAAATACGAAAA